>JAIQGK010000011.1 GCA_020072645.1 Terriglobia bacterium | reverse complement strand
CAGGGGTTGACTACAAAGACTAATGCAGGGAAAGGGGAAGCGTCCCCTTCCCCTGCACCCCATCCCCTCAACCTAGTGGAAGAGAAAGTGTCAGGTATGTGCCCGGTCTAAAGTGTCAGGGATCTGCCCGGCTGTTCAACACCTATCGCCGAGATCGCCGTTATCGCGCGACATCGCCGTGATCGGAAAGCGCTCCGACTTTCTCTCGCACCAACTCCATCGCTTCCTCTTTCGTGCTGATCTTGCCATCCAACTGCGCGTCTTCCACGGCGGTCAGCAATTCCTTGAACATCGGCCCTGGTTTATAGCCGGCGGCGATCAGGTCAGCGCCGGTGATTAGAGGCGTGGGACGGATCTGTTCAGCAGGCAGCGTGTGGAATTTTTCTTTCGCGAACTCATACAGACTGAGGTCGCGATGGCTGCTCTGGCAGTCGAGGCGATGCAGTTCCAGATGCTGGTCAAAGCGGGGCAGACGGAAGAAGCGCTTGAGCGTGGAATCCTTCATGCGCTGGACATCGCCAAAGCGCATGTGGTTGGCGACCAGCGAGAGCACCTGGTCTGTATCGTCATTGGAGAGGCGGAAGCGGCGGCAGATTTCGGCGGCCATTTTTGTGCCGATTTCAGCATGGCCGTCAAAGCGGATGCGGTCTGGCGCAACGCGAAACGTCGGCGGCTTGCCCACGTCATGCAGCAAGGCGCCCAAGGCCAGAGTTTTGGAACAGCCTGCGGGCAGGCCTTCCAGAAGCATGAGCGTGTGGACCCAGACGTCGCCCTCGGGGTGATATTGCGGCGGCTGGGCGACGCCCTGCATCTTTTTGATTTCCGGCAGCACCTGCTCCAGGAGATTGGTCTGGTCTAGCAGCTCAAAGGCGCGGCGCGCATGGCCTTCTGTGAGCATTTTCAGGATTTCGTCGCGCACGCGCTCATGGCTGACCTGATGGATTTGCGGAGCGAGTTCACGGATAGAAGCGAAGGTCTGCGCTTCAATTGAGTAGCCGAAGCGGGCGGCAAAGCGCACGGCGCGGAGCATGCGCAGCTTGTCTTCAGCAAAACGGTGATGTGCTTCGCCGATGGTGCGGATGATTCCCTGCTTCAGGTCTTCGCGTCCGCCGACGTAGTCGAGGACTTCGCGGGTATCGGGATCGAGCAGAAGGCCGTTGATGGTGAAGTCGCGGCGCTGCACGTCCATGCGCGCGTCTTTGGAGAACTGGACTTCATCGGGGTGGCGGCCGTCAGAGTAAGCGCCATCACTGCGGAAGGTTGCAACTTCAATGGCGTAGTTAGCCCGCTCGCCGGCGTCAGTATTTCGAAACACAGGGACAAGCACTACGCCGAACTGAGCGCCCACGGCAAAAGTCTGCGGAAAGATGCGGATGACTTCATGCGGCGTGGCGGAAGTGGCAACGTCATAGTCGGCGGGTTCGCGATCAAGAAGCAGATCACGGACGCAGCCGCCAACGAGATAGGCGGAATATCCCTGTTCGCGCAGCGTGCGGGCGATGCGCGTGGCTTCAATCGCTTTGTTGGAGGTTAGGTTCATTTCTTTTTCACCGCAAAGGACGCGAAGGGCGCAAAGAAGAAAATTATATTTTCACGATCATCCATCGATATCTCTAATCAATAGTGTCACCCGTGTTCATGAGTGGTAAAGTTCGGGCTTTTTCATTGCGAACCCTTACGTCCTGTGCGGTAAGCGCCCTCTGCGGTGAAGTACAGTTTTTATAATATTAGATATATGTCTGAGAATTACATTCTGGGGATTGAGAGTTCATGCGACGAGACCGCCGCCGCCGTAGTGAGCAATGGCGAGCATCTGCTTTCAAACGTAGTGTCCTCACAGATCGCAACGCACCAGCCGTATGGCGGCGTGGTGCCGGAGTTGGCGTCACGCGAGCATTTGCGGGCGATTGTTCCTGTGGTGCGGCAGGCGCTGGCAGAAGCCGGCAAAACGTATGAGTCGATTGACGCGATCGCCGTGACACAAGGCCCCGGGCTGGCTGGAGCGCTGCTGGTGGGCATCAGTTATGCCAAGGCGCTGGCGTTTGCGCTGGAAAAGCCGCTGATCACCGTGAACCATCTTGAAGGACATATTCACGCGGTGCTGTTGGAAGAAAAGCAGAAAGGGAATTTCCAGATTGATTTTCCTTTGCTGGCGCTGGTGGTTTCCGGCGGGCATACGCACTTGTTTCTGGCGGAACAACGCGAGCATGGCTGGGCTTATAAAAACATCGGACGCACGCGCGATGACGCCGCCGGCGAGGCGTATGACAAAGTGGCAAAACTGCTGGGGCTCGGCTATCCCGGAGGGCCGGTGATTGACGCACTGGCTCTGCATGGCAATCCCAAGGCAGTGAAGTTCGTTCCGTCGCAGATCAAGCATGGCAATCGTGGAACGCCGAAGGCCGAGCAGACGCCGCACGATTTTTCCTTTAGCGGAATCAAGACTGCCGTGCTGCGTTACGTTGGACTGGAAGGAATGCGCGAATCGATCATTGCGCGACAGCAGGCACTGACAGGGACCGGCAAGCCCACGGCGGCAGACGTGCTGGCGCTCTGCGACAAGCGAACGCTGGATCTGGTGGCATCTTTTCAGCGCGCCGTAGTGGAAGATTTAGTCGGCAAAACCTTGCAGGCAGCACAGGAACGCGATGCACGCACGCTGTTCGTCACGGGAGGCGTGGCGGCAAATCGAGAATTGAGGGAGACATTTGCGAAGCGAGCGGCGGAGGCAGGCTTGGCGGTTTATTTTCCGTCACGAAAGCTTTCTACTGACAACGCTGCCATGATCGCGGCAGCGGCGTTCCCCAAGCTCAGAGCAAAAGATTTTGCTGGAGCAGATTTCTCCGCTGAAGCGTCGCTGGCGTTGCGGTAAACGATTCAACTTGTGGCAGGCCGCGGAAAAAGGCTTTCAAGAGCTTGGTCCATCTGTTCTTCAACGTTCAGGTCTTTGTAAATGAGGGTATGCACTCGCTTATCTAGGTGAATCTCGGCAGATGGTTTGGCGGCCAGAACCAAAATGGGAATGCCCGCGGTTTTTTCATCGGCCTTGAGCGTGTCAATCAGTTCATAGCCGCTCAGCTGGGGCATTTGCAGATCGGTAACGATCAGGTCCGGGCGGATGAGCTGCAGGATTTCAAGGGCTGCAATTCCATTGGCAGCGGTTTCAACTTTGAATCCGCGAGATTCCAAAAAACGGCACACCGTGTGCCGAATGAGCATCGAATCGTCGATAACAAGGGCAAGCATAGAGTTGGGTGTATGCAAAAACAACTTTCATTTTTCTTGATCTTTCTAAAAACAGACTTGCGAAGAGCGAAAACGTGTGGCGTGAAAAAGGCAGGAAATCGCCTGTACCAATACGACCGTCATTGAGCCGCCAGCGCTCCGGAAAAACTCAGGCTTCTTCCGGCCTGATGTTTTCTTCAATGGCCATATCTTTGAACTCGCTCGATTCAAAAACGTCGCCACACTCCTGGCATTCTACAAATTCAGCGTCTTCTTCGCGCGCGACTACACGCACGCGGGGATGCTTGCAGGGTTTCTCCATAGGTATTGGTTCGGGAGGCCGTTTCGAGATAGATGGGTTCTGCGTTGGATTCATATTCGGACCAAGGCGCATTTCTGCCGATGCCTGTTCTCGAATAGCGGGTATTTTAAGCTTGTCTGTGCGGATGTCAAGTACTTCTGCGCGTCGCGGGATTGCCATATAGCAGGAAATGGATGATGAAAGCCGCGTATCGGGTTGCTGCAAAGCCCCTAAGGCATAGGATAAATGCCGGAAGAACGGGCCTTTTCCACCATGACCTGCGTCACCGCGGAAGGAGCATGAGTGGCCATTCCATTTTGGGCCGAAGCCACGGCAGCGTCAAAAGTGCTGCGCCCGGTAAGGGCCACATCAATAAGAAGGAATTTAGGCGAACCTTCAGCGACACGCACACCAGCATAAGCATGACCCGGAACAATCACAATGCTTGCATCCATGCCCAGGTTTTCAAAAAGCGAGGCGTACATCACCGCCGCGTCAATGCAATTGGCGCTATTTTCCGCAAGGCTTATCCGCGGCATTCGGACCCGCTCGCTTACGCCCTTATGGTCGCCCAGTGTCGAGGAGCTCTTTACGTAGGAAAGGCCGCCACG
This sequence comes from Terriglobia bacterium, assembly GCA_020072645.1. Taxonomy (NCBI): domain Bacteria; kingdom Pseudomonadati; phylum Acidobacteriota; class Terriglobia; species Terriglobia bacterium. The sequence goes on along the minus strand of JAIQGK010000011.1, from coordinate 195,664 downwards.
CTGCAAAGCATCGAAGATAGCGCGGGCCTCACGATAGGTTTCCTGTTCCTGCTGCGCCGCGGTTTTCCAGGTTTCGTATCCCGGCAGACGATGATCGGCGGTGAAATGTTTGGCGCGAGAAAGCACAGTTTCCACGTTCCGATCATGCGGTGTTACCCATGAGGCAATGAACGATGCATATTTAAAGCCGTTGCCCCAGAACATATCTTCCGCTGACCTGAGCCTTACGGGAACTGTCGTTTCATACGAGCTGTTGGAAGCCGGATCGGTAATGGTGACCTGTGCCGTGGCGGCCGTAATTTCGTGGTTTTGATACAGGCGGGGCAGGAACGCAGGGGCAAAAACTACCGTTCGCGTTACTCCTGGGTTTACCGAGACAGTCTGAATTTCCTGGTCACTCCAGCCTGGGATCTTGACGCTGATGCGGCGCGACATCGAGTCCTGCGATGTGTTCGAAAGTGTCACGGAAACAACGCCAAACGTCCTGTCCCCCTGGCGCTGTAAAGAGGCGTAATTGGCAAAGACGGGATAAATCTCGCCGTCAATGCCAGCCTGGATCTTATATGCCGGTGCAAGCTGCCGGACCGGAGTTGGTGGACGAAGATCACCGCGGTCAGTTCCCGCGTCCCCGGCGAATGCACGGAGTGCTAGCGGTAGGCTTAGCAAAAGCGCTGCGGCGATCACAGATTTCGTGCGGGAAAGCATGCAGTTTGCAGCATAGGGCCCGTATTCGGAAAAACAATCGAGCTTACGCCTTAAAACCGCTTGTAAGGGGTGACGAGATGCCTGATCTCGCCTGTGAGTTGCATTATTTATTGAAAATATTCCAAATTTGGAACCCGCGTGTCATAAGAAATCCATTATTAAGTATGTAACCCGCAGTAAGTTGACGTAACTTATTGATTCTTTACACGCTTCAACGTGGAACTCTGATTGCCAACGGACAAGGCATAGACGACAGTGGGGGGCACTGAAATCTGTATAGGGGTTGTACGCCCTTCCTGTTGTCATTTCACCAACCAAAATGGAGAGAAGAGAATAAATGAACACAAAACTGCGCTACATCGCATTGTTTTTCGCGATTACGCTGGCACTGATGTTGTGCATCCCCTCAATGGCACAGGTCGGCAAAGGCTCGATTTCAGGGTCTGTGATCGATCCCCAGGGAGCGGTTGTTTCTGGTGCTCAGGTAAAAGCGAAAAATACGGAAACTGGAGTGGTTTTTACCACAACAACAGACAGTGCAGGTCTTTATCGTTTCAACCTGCTGCCGATCGGAACGTACACCGTAGAGATCACCTCACAGGGCTTCAAAACGACCACGCAGTCCAATGTGCTGGTGGGAGCCGGGCGCGATACTGGTTTAGGATCGATTAAGATATCCGTTGGCGAAACCTCCACTACCGTGGAAGTTACTGGCGATGCGCCACTGATTGAAACTACACAATCACAGATTAGCAGCACCTTCGCCGGTCAGACGCTGAACACCTTTGCCGGAATTCAGGAAAATCAGGGCCTGGACCGCCTGGCTCTGTTCGTCCCGGGCGTAGTAGCCACTCGTAGCGACAACTTCTCCAATACCAACGGCGGTGGATTCTCCAGCAACGGTCTCCGCGGCCGCAACAATGACCAGGAAATTGACGGCCAGAACAATAACGACAACAGCGTCGGCGGCCCATCTCTCTTTGTCAGCGATACCAACTTCGTGCAACAGTACGTAATCGTTACAAACAATTTTGGTCCGGAATACGGACGCAACGCCGGCTCAGTGGTGAACATCATCACCAAGGGCGGAACCAATGCATGGCATGGCGCGGTGTTCGGAACGGAATATAGTTCGTTCCTGAATGCTCTCAGCAATACCCAAAGACATGCCAATAAGCCAGGGACCAATTCGGGAAGGCCGGGGACAGTAACCTGTACCGATCTGAACAATCCGCAGTGCAATCCGCAAACCGGTCCGCTGCGCAGCAACGAAGAGTTTAGCGGCGGTACCATTGGCGGGCCGATCCTCAAGAACAAATGGTTCATCTTCGGCGGCTTTGATAGCGACCTGTTCTCCGGGCAAAGCACCTACGCCACAACTACTAACACCCCAACTCCGGTCGGTCTGGCCACCCTGGCTGCTTGCTTCCCAACCGGGAGCAAGGCGCAACAAGTTGCTACCCTTGGCAAGTTTGGCGCCTACGGTTTCAGCTTCGGCAATCCTGTAGCGAACGGTACCGTAGCGAATGCAACCGTCGCCGGTTGCGCGGGTGTTCAAGTTGCAGGAGTAAGCCGTACACTTGCAACGCCATTTCACGGTTTCGATTTCCCTATCAGATTAGATGGGCAGATAGGCTCGGACAACGTCATGGCCCGTTATCTGTTTAACAGAGGTAACACCTTTGACCAGTCTGACAACGGCGCTGCTGGTTACGTGTTCAACACTACCGCCCTGAGTCAAGCCATCCTCATCAGCGAAACGCACAATTTTTCGTCTCACATGGTCAACGAAGTACGCCTCGGTTTTGACCGTATTAACGTAAATTTCGGCGGCAACTCGGTCGGCAACACGTTGGAACCAGATCAGAGTGGCATCCTAAACGCTCTGGCCAATGTAAGCATCGGCGGATCCGTAGGCTTTGGTCCTGCAACCAACATCCCTCAAGGACGGCTGGTGAATACATGGCAGGCCCAGGACAATTGGAACTATGTCAGGGGAAAACACAGCTTTAAGTCAGGTGTAAACTGGACTTATCAGCGCTCACCGAACACGTTCTTGCCCAATGTCAACGGCCAATATGCGTACGGGAGCCTTTCCAACTACATCAATGGTGTACTGACCAGCGTTACCATTGCCCAGGGCAATCCGGTTCTCGATTTCCGTGAGTACGATACCTTCCTCTATGGTGGCGACGACTGGAAGATCAGCCAAAACCTCACATTAAACCTGGGATTGACCTGGACCTACTATGGCAATCCGGCACAATTATTCACGGATATAACAAACAAACGCGAAGCCAATCCGGCAACGGCCTTCTGGCTGCAATCGCTGCCTCTATCGGAGAGGACCAATCCTCCCAACCCGGGAGTCAAAAACAGCTTTGGCCCGAGTGCGGGATTTGCTTACACCCCGCAGTGGGGTGGGTTCCTGACAGGAAACGGAAAGACCACCATCCGCGGCGGCTACCGTTTACTGTATGACCCGCCGTTCTACAACATCTTCCTGAATACTTCCACCTCCTCACCGTTCGGCTTCCTTCAGACATTGAGCGCGACCAGCACACCAGTTCTTCCCGCCTCAGTTGCTCTGCCTGCTAACCCGACCGGTCCGAACGTGCGTGCGTCGCTGGCCAGCTTCATAGCTACCAACACCTTCGATCCACGCACCCAGAGCGAGACTGTTCTTGGAAGTCCTTCTGAGCCGCTTGGACCGGACAAAGTACACAGCTGGAGCTTCGGTTTTGAGCGTGAACTCACCAAGAATGCCGTGTGGGAGGCTCGTTACGTCGGCAATAAAGGCACCAACCTTTACCAGACCGTGGATGCCAACCCTTATCTTGGAACCACCGTTGCCGGGAAGAATGGTCTATTGCAGGACTTCCCGAACCTGGTTCCCAACGCATCTGCCCTTTCGCCTTGTCTGACGACCCAGCAAGTAGGACCGGGCGCTGGATCGGATGTAGGACGCGTCAACTGCGGTCTGGGCGTAGTTCGCGCCCGTACCAACGGTGGGTTCTCTGATTATCATGCTTTCCAGACAGAGCTCCGCGCCAACAACCTGTTCAAGCAGTTGCAACTGCGGGTTGGTTACACGTTTAGCAAAAACCTGGACAACGTGAGCGAGATCTTCGCTACCGGCACGGCGGGCAATACTCTGTTCGCCGCGCAGAACCCGTTCCAGACAGGAGATGCTGAACGTTCCATCTCCGGCCTGAACATTCCCAATGCGTTTACCGTGTCCGTCACCGAAAGCATTCCGTTCTTTAAAGAGCAGCACGGATTGTTCGGTCATGTACTGGGCGGCTGGGCGCTTTCCGGGTCCTATGTGTACGGCTCCGGACAACCGTTCACTCCCCGCCAAGGCGGCGTATTTGGTGGAGTCAATTCAAGACTCTCCGCCAATGGGAACTACTTTGATACAAACTTTGCTAATGCCTTTGTGGGCGATCCGGCACGGCCATTCTATGGCAGCTTGAGCGCCCCGGCTAGCACAGTCGGTATCTTCTGCGGTGATCTGGTTTCATTACTCGGCGCTACGGCTACAAACTGCGCCAGCTTTGGGGCTGGAAACAACCAACTTCTGAGCTTCAACGCCTTGAACGCTCCACAAGGTTGCGATCCGCGCGGCTTCCTCCGTGGTTCAGCTTGCACGGTACTTAATCTTGTGCCCATCACAAACAACGATGTTCGCTACATCATCAACATGCATACCGCGCAGAAAGTATTCGGTACGCCATTCGGCAACGTTCCACGCAATCCGCTGGTTGACGCTCCTTCAAACCGGCTGGACGCGACCATCTTCAAGAACATCAAGATGGGTGAACGTGGCAACTTCGAAATGCGCATGACTGCAACCAATGCGCTGAACCACTTCAACTACAGCAGCATCGATCCGAATATGGAAGATGCTGGTCTGGGCACTGCGCCAAGTCTATTTGGCGTGGGATTCAATAACCCCGCACAGACCACTGCTGCCGGTCGCGTGGTCAGCATCAGCGGAAAGTTTACCTTCTAACCAAAGATCGCTGTTTTGATCTGGCCCGCCGGCCTCAAAACCGGCGGGCTTAACTTTTTGTGGTGTAAGAATTAACTTGGCTGATTTGAAGGCTGCTTAAGGCATTTTGTCTCCGCGTGAATGCTGCTCCAGCCAGCGCCAAGACCACCGGAAAACATTCCAGCATGTACCGCGGTTCGGGATTTTCCAGCGAACTCAAAAAGAGGGACCGCAGTAGAATAAAGCTGATCACAAAAACTCCCGCGATGCCCAGACGAGAAATCAGCCATCCGCGAAACGCCGCCACCAGGTAAAACAGATTCAGCCCCGCCCAAAACAGTGCGAACCAGCTTTCCTTCTCATGCTGCCGGAACTCCCACCAGCGGGTTTCCACGTCCAACAACTCCGTACGAGGTCGCAACCACATGTCCGCAGTCCGCAGAAATGGCAGCCAGACGAAATAACGCAGGTGGCTATGTTCCTGCCGCTGTCGCGCAATCTCCTCAAACTCGGCATCCATCTGCGGATTGATATAGAGTTGCTGGTTGTAACGCGCGATTACCGCCAGCGTCTTTTCGTACTCCGCTCGATTATCGAATGCGCGTTCAGGAAGTTGCTGCGGATCAATCGGCTCGCCGGAGACTTTCCAGTACACCTCATCCACTGAGACATAATCGGCCATCCATGTCTTCACCCAATGATTAAAGCCGCGCGGAAGAAATTCTTCCGGGTCATTGGCGTAACGTGAAGCCAGCGGCTGCCATACGTGGAAGACGTGCCAGTTACGGACTGTCCAGGGCACAAGCGGCCCAAGGCCGGTGATGGCCAACAGCAGACCTGCCAAAACCACCTGCTTCTTGTTTGTCTTGCGGAAAAGTATCACCAGCAGAGCCAGCCCCAGCGCCGGCAGAATGAGTCCGTTATCAGGACGCATGAAGATACCCGCGGCGCTCCACAGACCTGCAATCGCCCACAGTCTGCCGGCAAAAGCGTCCTGCTCCAGCGCTTTCAATCCCCGAACGCCATAATAAAGCGCATGGGCAATGCAGCAGATGGCCAGTGTCTCAGAAAGCGGAGCGGCCACGTAACTGGCCGTAAACGGGCACAATGCAGCTAAAAGGTAAGCGGCTTTCGCTGCCCGCGCATTCGTCAATTCCAGCGCCAGTCCGGCGATCACCAGGCACGTATTGGTATCGATGAAGGCCTGGGCAATCATGACCGCCGTGTAATGTTCCCGTCCGAACAGGGCAAACATTGCCGCCAGGAATCCCGGATAGCCGGGCAAGCGGATCAGCGTAGGGCGGGCGGCACCATTGTCGGTGAGGCCAAAAATCCCGTGGTCCAGCCAGTTCTTGGCAATATCGCCATAAACCCAGGTGTCCCCGGCTAGGTGCGGATAGCGGAAGACAAAAAAGAGCCGCAAGGCCACTCCGGCGATGGTTACCAGTAGGAAGAAGGGCCAGTTGCGCCGCACCAGTTCAATGAGTTTTATCATGGTTGGGGAATGCCCTAGTTTAAAGGCCTGTTCCCTGTCGTACAACCGTGAGGGTACGCAAGGGCAATGCCTGATTGACCTGCTTCCCCCTGCCGCTTACGATGGTTGGTAACAATCCAGCAATGGCAAAATCCATTTTCTACGATCCCGACCGGAAGCGCTGGGGGCGCTTGCGCATACTGCTGAGTGTGCTTGGCGCCATCATCAGCGGTCTTGTGCTGTTTTTCATCATCACGGTTTTCGTGCAGTCTGATCCGCTGCCCCACGTGCTGATGCCGGAACAAAAGCGCAACCTGCGCGCCTTGAAGGAGCGTGAACACCGAAAGCGGCCCAGCGCCAAGAATACTCACCGCAAAACAAAGTCTTCGCCTTCACAGGTTGTGCTGAATACGGATGAAGGTATCCGCGCGGCGTATTACGTCACCTGGGACGCGGCCAGCTTTGTCTCGCTCAAGGAATACTATCCTCAGCTTGATATCCTCTTTCCTGAATGGCTGCACGTGCTCACGCCGGACGGGCATTTGCAGGGCTTTGATAGCGTAAACCATCCTTTTCAGGTGGTTGAAAACGGTACCGTCCATTCCACTGACGACAAGGTAATGCCTTTCCTGCGGGCAGAGAAAGCTGAAGTGGAAGTCTTCCCGCTCATCAACAATTTTGAACCTGTCACCAAGCAGTGGCTTCCCAATATCGGCGATTTCCTGATGGATCCCACGGCACGGCAGACATTCCGCACACAGCTTCTGCTCTATCTGGCCAGTGACAAGTTCAAGGGCGCGGCAATCGACTTTGAGGAAATACCTCTCAAAGCTCAGCCCGGATTTCTGGCGCTGATGCAGGAACTGGGCCATGATCTGCATGCTCGCGGGCTAAGGCTGTACGTGAACGTCCCAGTCGCAGATAAAGATTACGATTATCCGGCGCTCGCCGCCGCCGCCGATGGCCTGGTCATCATGAACTATGACCAGCATCAGGTCACGAGCGCTCCGGGGCCTGTGGCTGCGCAGGACTGGTTCACTGCCAACCTGAAGCAGGCGGTGAAGGATATTCCTAAAACCAAGATCATCTGCGCCATCGGTAGTTATGGCTATGACTGGAAGCTTTCTGGCCGGAAGAAGCGCATTACCAACGTTGACACCAACAACGTACAGGAAGCATGGCTGCATGCGCGTGAGTCCAGCGCAGAAATTGAACTCGATTCCGATTCCCTCAATCCTCATTTCGCCTATATGGAAGATGGCGGCCAGGAGCATCAGGTCTGGTTTCTGGATGCTGTCACGGCGCTAAACCAGATGCGCTCGGCGCGCGATCAGGGCATACGTACTTTTGCGCTGTGGCGGTTGGGATCGGAAGATCGATCACTCTGGAAAATCTGGGACAATCCCACTGAAACCGGCGCCGAGCAGAAGCTCGCAGTAGTCCCTTCAGGTGAAGACGTTGACAAGGAAGGCGATGGCGAAATTCTGTATATCCAGCAGAGACCGAAGCCCGGCCAGCGCGAGGTTAAGCTTGATTCAGACGGCAAGTTCGTCGCTTCAGAAAAAATGACCGTGCTGCCCGAGCCCTATCAACTGAAGGCTCTGGGCTGGAAAGATAAACAAGTCGCCATCACGTTTGATGATGGCCCTGACTCTTTATACACACCGCAGATTCTCGACATCCTGAAGCGCGAAAATGCCCCAGCCACGTTTTTTCTGATCGGATTGCAGACGCAGAAGTTTCCCGGGCTGGCGCAGCGTATTTACGATGAGGGACATGATATTGGCAATCACACGTTTACCCATCCCGATATCAGCGACGTTTCATCCTGGTACATGAAGCGCGTGGAGTTGCAGCTGACGGAAAAACTATTTGCCAGCAAGATGGGTGTAAAACCGCTGTATTTCCGGCCGCCGTATTCCATTGACCAGGACCCTGACATCGCCGATCAGGTGCGGCCGCTGGAACTTGTCCAGACCGAAGGTTACATCACGGTGGGATCTAAGATTGATCCTAATGACTGGAGAAAAGGCCAAACCGCCGCGGAGATCGTCACCGAAGTAATGGACCAGGCCCAGCGCGCGGCCACTAAGGGCTGCCAGACACGCGGTCCTCTTTATTGCGGCAACATCATTCTGCTGCACGATGGCGGCGGCGACCGCTCTGCAACCGTCCAGGCCCTGCCCGCGGTCATTGAAGGCTTGCGCGCACGCGGATTCAAGATTGTGAGCGTTGAAGAGCTGTTGGGCAAGACACGGGCTGACGTGATGCCAGAGCTGCCTTCTAATGAAGTGCTCGGTGCGCGACTGGATGGCTACGTATTCCAATTGGGACGATGGCTGGCACAATTTATCGTCTTGGTCTTTTTTATTGGTGACGTACTGATGAGCGCCCGTCTTCTAGGCATTGGCGCGCTAGCCACATACGATCGCCTGCGGACACCAGCGCCCGTGGGCGGCCCGGATTACAAACCGAAAGTTACTGTCATCATTCCCGCATTCAATGAAGAAAAGGTGATTGAGAATACTGTCCGTTCGGCGCTGGCGTCAGACTACCCGAACCTACGGACGATCGTGGTGGATGACGGATCAAAAGATGCGACATCCGCCGTGGTGCGGGAAAAATTTGCCAGAGAGATTGCTGATGGCCGCGTCCTACTGCTGACCAAGACCAACGCCGGAAAAGCGGAAGCGCTGAATCACGCCCTGAAACATACGCAGGATGAAATCTATGTCGGCATTGATGCCGATACGGTAATTGCTCCCAACGCTATTTCCATTTTGGTGCCGCATTTCGCGGATGCTAGAGTGGCCGCAGTCGCGGGCAATGCCAAGGTTGGCAACCGCGTGAATCTGTGGACGCGCTGGCAGGCGCTGGAATATATCACCAGCCAGAATTTTGAGCGTCGCGCTCTCAACGTATTTGGCGCGGTAAGCGTGGTTCCCGGAGCGATTGGCGCATGGCGCGTCTCTGCCGTCCGTGAAGCCGGCGGCTACCATACTGATACAGTGGCGGAAGATGCCGACCTGACCATGTCTCTGCTGGAAAACGGCTGGCGCGTGGTGAATGAAGATCGCGCCCTGGCGTTTACTGAGGCGCCGACAAATGCACGCGGCCTCATGCGCCAGCGCTTCCGCTGGTCATTCGGCATTCTTCAAGCCGTGTGGAAGCACGGCGCCGCCATTCGCCGCCGCAGCCGCCTGGGCTGGATTGCCCTGCCCAACATTATTATTTTCCAGATCATGCTGCCGCTGGTATCACCGTTCATCGACATCATGTTCTTGTTTGGCGTGCTGGAGTACGCCGCCGCTCGGTACTTCCATCCAGAAAGCACGGACGCGAGCAGCTTTGAGCGTCTGGCTTTTTATTTCGTGATCTTTCTGGCCATTGATTTCATTGCGTCAGCGTTGGCGTTTCTGCTGGAGCGCCGCGTGGAAGGCACGGGAGAAGACGCGCAGTTGCTGCTGCACCTGTGGCTGCAGAGATTTTCCTACCGGCAGCTTTTTTCCGCGGTGCTGGCCAAGACGGTCAAGCGCGCCATAGACGGAAAGCCTTTTGCCTGGGACAAGCTGGAGCGCACCGCTGCTGTCACCAAGAATCGCATACCGGCCACGCCTAATCCTGGTCAGAGCTAAATTTCAGGAAATCCATCCTACTGCCCTGCCGCCTGCGGCTTGATAATTTCATCCAGAATGTTTGGCTGGCCGTCCTCACGAACCAGATGTGGGTATCGCTCACCTTCGTGGTAGTTCACCTGATAGGTGCTGTAGTATTCGCCATTTTCCGCCAGTAAGTATATTGGTTGCTGGCCCTTGATCGATCCTCGCAGCGCAGCGCGGACCACGTCTTTTGACCACTTGCGGCCGTTCACCGCAATAACTTTCATTCCCGGCCCCAGGCCGGCGGCGTAGGCAGGCGCCCCGGGAATCACGTCAAGTACATCACCCTGCTTGGTGGCGATGAAGCCCAGAGAAAAACTCAGGTCAATCGATTCGCTGTTTTTTTCTCGCGCTTCCATCGTCGTATTTTTCTGCCCGGAATACACCAGCTTCCATCCGCCATTGGTGATTCCGCCCATGGGAGCATGAGGAGATTTTGAGTCCAAACGTTCGCGCAGCAGTTTGGCCCAATCATTCGGAACAACCTGGTTAAGCGTTGCGACCACATCTTCAAATTTGTACGGGACTACCGTGGGCGGGCCGCTCTTGCCTCCATAAAACAGACGGCAAAAATCGTTGAGTGACTTTTGACCGTTGCTCTTTTGCCTGATAAGAGAATCCACTTCAAGCCAGATCAGGTAACCTTCAGGATAGTAATCGGCGGTGCGTCGCCAGTTGGTCCACTCCGCCGGAGCGGCAAACAGACTCTGTACGCTCGTGGCCGTATCCTGCAGCGGACGCCATGTTCGTCCCGCGCGATGATCAAGCATGGCTGCTGTGTAGGCCAGGTTCTCACGAAACTGGTCAGGCGAACGCAGGCCAGTCCGCGCCGCGAGCAGGTTGCCCAGGTAGTCGGTCAGTCCTTCGTAAACCCATAGCAGGTCGCCGTGCATCGGCTCCTGATAATTGGGCGTAGCCAGTCCCGCAGGACGCTTGTACTTGCCATTCCAGGAATGAACAAACTCGTGTGGTAGAAGATCGGCTTCAAGATCGTGGACGTCGGCGTCACTGAACATTTCTTCATCGGTTCCGTTGTCACTGGATTCGTGATGCTCCAGGCCGTGGTGCGCCGTCTGGTCACCCAGCGTAAGAAGAAATGTGTACTTGGTGTAATGACGCGCACCAAAAAGCTTTCCGGTTTCCGCCACCAGCTGCTTCAGGCTGGCGATGTCTTTATCGGTGATCTGTATGGCTTCATCGCTTTCACCCACCATGTCAACAACGTGCGTGAGCGGCTCTCCAGCGGGCGTTATTTGTATCTGCCGGTAAATTGAACCTGCGATCAGCGGTGAATCGACCAGTCGCGTGAGAGAAACAGTCTGGAACTCCACGGAATTCCCGTTCTGCTGCGTGGGCGTAAGCGCGGTGCCAAACTTCCAGACTTCCGGAAGCCGCACAGAGGCCGCCACCTGCACCGAATCAGTGGTAGCTCCTTTGGGATAAAGCACTACCTGGTTCCAGAGCAAATCCAGCACCTTGCTGGACGACAATGAACTCTTGCCGTTATATGTAATCGTGTCATATGAAGCCTGCAACTCGGTCACACCCGCTGGAATCTGCAAGTGGAAGGCATACATGTCTTCCAGGTCGCGCTGCCATTCCAGTTCCCTGCTGCCGGCTTTGAAATGCAGCCCGGTAAAATTCTGGATTGGGCCTGTAGGCCGGTGGTTGCCGGGAATCCACTTGGGATAGACGATCGTGACCGGCCCGGAAGCCACGGGAATGGTAATCGTGGCATGCAGCATGTTGCGAGGCGCATCAGTAGCATCAACATTAAGCCGTTCTGTAATGTTTGATTGCGCTGACGCCATAAGACTCCAGAGAAGAACTGCAACCGCCAGCTTGCATGGATGAATAGACATGAATGCTCCTGTGAGAGATATAGAAGAACGGCTGAAAGCAAGAACCGGAAACCGGTTATGGTACCTTTTTGCTGAGGCGGTTGGCGAGCCAGTTTAAAGCCAGCCTGTGATGAGGCCGAATGATAAAAGACCGTTTCTCAAGGATTGTATTTTTGGTGGCAGGGATTTACGGGCTCATTGTGCTATTGCCGGGATTTTTTGGCGAAAAGATAATGGCAGAAAAAATGCCGCCCGCAATCACGCATCCAGAGTTCTACTATGGATTTTTTGGAGTTGCTGTCGCATGGCAGGTTGCGTTCCTGATCATCGCCCGAGATCCGCAGCGTTTCCGTCCGATTATTCCGGCGGCAATCCTGGAAAAACTTACTTATTGCGTGGCATGTGCTGTACTGTTTAATTTAAGACGGATCCCGGCCATTGTTGCCCTGGGCGGCGCTGGAGATTTTATTCTGGGAACGCTTTTTACAATTTCATATTTCAAACTCAGGCCTGCGCAGGGCGGCCAATAAAGGAGATCACTATTGCCGACGCACATTGACAAGCCCACTCGGATTAAGGCGGCGGGCAACATGCCCAAGATCATTGACGAATTTTTTGGCCGCGTGAATTCCAAGACCGAGCGCCTGAGCATCGCGCACATGCGCAGTCCCGCAGGATGGCAGGAACCTGGGCAGACGCCGGAATTTGAGGAATACACTATCGTCATTCGCGGCAAGCTGCACGTGCAGCATAAAGATGGATCTTTCGACGTTTCCGCCGGAGAAGCCGTAGTGTCTCACCCCGGTGAATGGATCCAATACTCAACTCCGGACGAGGCCACGGAGTACATCGCTATATGCTTGCCCGCGTTTTCTCCGCAGACTGTCCATCGTGATGATGAACCTTAAACAAAAAAAGGCGGCCCCATTCAGGAGCCGCCTCGCTTCGCTCTAGTAAGGTGTGTTAAACACCCCTGGAGTTTGAATCAGTTATTTAGGGTTGCTCATGTTGTCGGACTTTGACTTGTCTGATTTGTCCGGCATGTTGGCAGAGGCAACTTTCAGGTGGTTCTTAACTTTCAGGCCGCCTGAATTTTCTTTCGCGATGCGCTCAGCAGCGTCCTTCGCGTCTTTGCTGGGAACGGTACCGGTCAGTTCAACTGACTTGCCATTCTTCACATCTACCGTTACGTTAGCGCTGGCCAGGCTTGGATCCTTCTGGATCGCAGACTGGATGGTGCTCTGGACGTCGCCATTGGCGGCGGCAGGAGCAGCGTCACTTTGCGGCATTTTGTTCTGATCAGCGCTCTGATCGGACTTCTTCTGATCAGTGTTTGGCAGTTGCTCCGGCGAATTTGCAGGGCTCTTGCCCTGGTCAGGAGCCGTGGTGGATGGCTGCTGGTCCGGCATCGATGATGGCTGCGAGGTTGAGCTCGGCGCTGTGCTCGGCGAAGCCGGCGTGCTTTGTGCGATTGCGAAACCGCTACCCAGTGCTACGATCAATGCAAGCTTATTCAAATTTCTCACTAGTGTCCTCCGTTTTCCGTTTTCTAGATTCGGGCCCCTCGGCAACAGATACGCGTATACCAAGGATGAGCGACGAAGCTCGCGTAATCGGGGCCATTTTGGCTGCTACAGTTGAATTAGATGCCCCTCTCAAGCGCGAGTTGGCCCATGTGTGCGGGAATCGAGAGCTGCTGAAGTTCCCTGAGAGGACCCTCAGAAGTAGGCGTTTTCTTCTCTCAAATGGATCGCCTGATTCCGTGGGACGAGGTGAATTGCTGCTCATCAGGCCCTCCGCCTGATATATTTATCGCCCGTGAACCATCTGCGCTCCACAGTCGACTGCCAGTCAAGCGGGTACAAAGCCAACTATGCCGCCATGCGCTCCGCCGTGGAACGGCTGCGCGCCGAACTGAAGCGGTCGACTGAAGGCGGCGGCGAAAAATATGTGAAACGCCATGTGGAGCGGGGCAAGCTGCTGCCGCGCGATCGCGTGGAGATGCTGCTGGATGAGGGTTCGTTCTTTCTTGAGATTGCGCCTCTGGCGGGCCATGGAATGGAAAATGAAGCTCCGGGCGCGGGCGTTGTTGGCGGTGTGGGGCTGGTCTGCGGACGCGAATGCCTCGTGACCGCCAATGAAGCTACCGTGAAAGGTGGCGCTACCGGTGAAGCAGGCCTGTGGAAGAATGCGCGGCTGGCGGACATCGCGCGAGAGAATCATCTTCCCAGCATCCTTTTAGTAGAGTCCGCCGGCGCCGACCTGCCGCAGCAGAGCAAAATTTTTGTCGCCGGAGGGCGCGGATTCCGTGAGATTACGCGTCGGTCCAAGGAACGCATTCCTACCGTCTCTGTAGTGTTTGGAAGCTCAACCGCAGGCGGCGCTTATCTGCCTGGGATGTCTGATTACGTGGTGATGGTGAAAAAGCAGGCACAGGTCTTTCTTGCCGGGCCGCCTCTGGTGAAGATGGCGACAGGCGAAATCAGCGACGAAGAATCTCTGGGAGGCGCGGAGATGCACTCGCGTATCTCCGGGCTCTCCGATTATCTGGCGGAAGACGAACTCGACGCCATTCGCATTGCGCGCGAGATCGTGGGCCACTTCAACCTGAAGAAGCCTGATCTGCCGCAGATGGCGGAAGTAAAAGAACCGGTATTTGATCCCGACGAACTGCTGGGCATCGCGTCGGCTGATGTGCGCGTGCCGTTTGAAATACGCGACGTGATTGCCCGGATCGTGGATGGAAGCGACTTTGCCGAATTCAAGCCCGAGTATGGCCCTACGCTGGTGACAGGCTTCGCACATATTCACGGTTTTCCGGTTGGGATTCTGGGCAATAACGGAGTGTTGATGTCGGAATCGGCGGGCAAAGGCGCGCAGTTCATTCAACTTTGCAATCAGCAAGATATTCCGTTGCTATTCCTGCAGAATATTACCGGCTTTATGGTGGGCCGCAGCTATGAAGAAGATGGCATTATCCGCAACGGCGCCAAGCTGATTAATGCGGTTTCTAACTCCACGGTGCCGGCCGTTACCATTATGGTGGGCGGATCGTATGGTGCGGGAAATTATGCGATGTGCGGACGGGCTTACGCTCCGCGTTTTCTGTTTACCTGGCCCAATCATCGCATTGCAGTGATGGGCGAGAAACAGCTCTCGGGCGTGATGGACATTATCAAGCGCGAGGCTGCGGCCAAAACCGGTCAGCCCATCGACGAAGCGCGCATGGCGATGGGCAGGAAGATGCTGGAAGACCAGATCGCGAAAGAATCCGACTGCTATTTCGCCACGGCGCGGCTATGGGACGACGGCATTATCGATCCGCGAGACACACGAACGGTAGTGGCGATTGCGCTGTCCGCGGCGTATAACGCTCCTGTTAAAGGGACGATGGAGTGGGGGGTGTTCAGGCATTGAAAAAGCGATACTTAGTATTTGGTATTTGGCTTTGTCTGCAAGATTGAAGCAGTCCTGGGGTGGCAACATGGACGCGAACTTACGGCCAAGTACCAAATACCAAGTACCGATTGCTAGCTGCTGCTAAATGATGAAAAACTTCTCCAAAATACTCATCGCCAATCGCGGCGAGATTGCGGTGCGCATTGTGCGCACATGCCGAGAGATGGGTATTGCCACCGCGGCCGTGTATTCGGACTTTGACCGCGATGCGCTGCATGTACGTCTGGCGGACCAGGCTGTGCCGATTGGCAGCGCGCAGGCCAAAGAGTCCTATCTCAATATTGAAAAGATTATCGCCGCGGCGCGGCTTACCGGCGCTGACGCAATCCATCCCGGATATGGATTTCTGTCCGAGAACGCGGAATTCGCAGCGGCATGTGAAGAATCAGGGATTGTGTTCATAGGTCCCCGCGCGGATGTGATCAGGACGCTCGGATCAAAGAGCGAAGCGCGAAAGCTGGCGCTAGAGGCAGGCGTCCCGGTGGTTCCTACTCCGACGGAAAATGAATTTCCCAAGCTGATCAAGGCTTCGCTGGGCGGCGGTGGGCGCGGCATGCGCATTGTGCGCAATGCTGCGGAATTCAAAGAAGCTCTTGCTGCTGCCAAGGGAGAAGCGGAACGCGCGTTCGGCGACGGCGCTCTGCTGGTGGAAAAATATATTGAAGACGCTCGCCACGTTGAAGTCCAGGTTTTTGGCGATCATCACGGCAAGGTGATGCATCTTTTTGAGCGTGACTGCTCGGTCCAGAGGCGGCACCAGAAGATCATCGAGGAGAGCCCTTCACCGGCGGTGACGCCGGAAATCCGCAGCCGCATGACGGACGCGGCGATAGCCCTGGCAAGAAAGGTCGGCTATACCAATGCCGGCACGGTGGAGTTTCTGCTGGCGCCTTCCGGCGATTTCTATTTCATTGAGGTCAATACGCGGATTCAGGTGGAACATCCGGTCACGGAGATGGTGACGGGGTTGGACCTGATTCGCCTTCAGATTGAGATTGCGCAAGGCGGAAAACTGCCTGAGGCACAGCCGAAGCAGAAGGGCCATGCGATTGAAGCACGGCTTTATGCTGAAGATCCGGCAAACGACTTTCTGCCTTCAACGGGGACTTTGTATGTGTGGCAACCGCCCCGACCGTCAGCGGGGTTGCGCATTGATAGCGGAGTGGAAGAGGGAACTGAGATCGGTGTTTATTACGACCCTCTGCTGGCCAAGGTGATTGCGCACGCCGAAAACCGCGATTTGGCCATTCGACGGCTGACGCATGCTCTGCGGAACTTTGCCGCACAGGGCGTGCAGACCAACCGCGAATTTCTGATTGCGATGCTGGAGTCAGAAGAATTCAGGGGCGGCAGGGCACACACCGGTTTCCAGTTACCGGTTTCATCGAAAGCCGATGAAGAGCTGGAGCAAATTTATTGCTCGGTCACGCGCGCTCACATCGAGCGAGCAGAACATGCGCGACGCAGGATTCTTCCGTCGATACCGACGAGATTTCGCAACAATCCCACGCCTGCACAGGCGATGAAATTCGCTGTGGGCAAAAAGGAATACCGGATCGACGAAAAAACATCCGCAATCGAGATAGTTTCTGTGGGCGAAGACTATGTCGATGCTTTAGTACAGGGCGCGCGCTATCGTTTTGACATTTGTAAGCGCGGAGCAGACTATTACGTGCGCTCGAGCCTGGGACAACAACGAGTCACGCGGCTGGCGCGCTTCCCGGAAAAGACGGCCGGAGGGCAGCACCAGAGCGCGAATTCGCCCATGCCGGGGCAGGTATTGCGTATTCTGGTGTCGGAAGGACAGCAGGTGAAGCCAGGAGATGGATTAATCGTGCTGGAAGCCATGAAAATGGAGCAAACTATAAAGGCCGCAATTCAGGGCGTGGTGCGAGCGGTACTGGTAAAACCCGCAGAGGTTGTGGCGCCAGGACAGATGCTGGTAGAAATTGAAGCCGTGGAGGATGCCAATGAGCACGCAAGCAGTACAGCAGCAAAGCACTGAATATCCTTATTTCACTGAAGAGCATGAACTCATACGGCAGACGGTCTCGCGCTTTTGCCGGGAAGAGATTGCTCCATTCGCAGCGGAGTGGGACGATGAAGGCATCTTTCCCCGCGAGCTTTTTACCAAGGCCGGAGCGCTGGGGATGTTTGGCATCCGCATTGATCCCAAGTGGGGCGGCAGCGGACAGGACTGGTGGGCCACTGCAGCGTACGTTGAAGCCATGGCGCACTCTGACAGCGGCAGCATCAACATGGCGTTCCTGGTGCAGTCGGATATGGCGCTGCCGGTGATCCAGGAGCTGGGCACCGAAGAGCAGAAAGCCGAATTCATTCCCCGGGCCGTAACGGGCGAGTGGATCGGATCGCTGGGCATCAGCGAGCCGGGGGGTGGATCGGACGTGGCGGCGATCAAGACACGCGCGCGCATCGAAGGCGGCGACCTGATTATCTCCGGGCAGAAATTGTGGATCACCAACGGCACACGAGCCGACTACATTGTGTTGGCCGTCCGCACGGGCGGCGAAGGCCACAAAGGAATTTCTCTGGTGCTGTTTCCGACGAAGACCAAAGGTTTCTCTGTGGGCAAGAAACTGAAGAAGATCGGCAACCTGGCCTCAGACACGGCGGAGTTGTTCTTCGATGAATGCCGCTTGCCGCTGCGTTACATTCTGGGCGAACGCGACAAGGGTTTTTATTACATCATGGAAAATTTTCAGGGCGAGCGGCTGGTGGCTTCGCTGGGCGCGCTGGCTGCAATGGACAAAGCGCTGCGCTGGGCCATTGAATATGGACATGACCGCAGCGCTTTCGGCCAGCCGATTGGAAAGTTCCAGATCTGGCGGCACCGCTTTGCCGAACACCTTACGGCCGTGGAAGCCGGCCGATGGCTGACCTACCGCGCGCTTGACTTGGTGAATCATGGTAAGCGTGCGGTGAAGGAAATCACGATGGCCAAGCTGTACACCACGGAGCTTTCGCAGAAAATCGCGTATGACTGCATGCAGATCTTCGGCGGCTTCGCTTACACCACGGAGTATCCCATTGGGCGCATGTGGCGCGATCTGCGTTTGAATACGATTGGCGCAGGCGCTTCTGAGGTCATGAAAGAAATTATTGCGAAGGAAGAAAAGTTGTAAAAGAAGCCATTAGCAATTAGCACCTAGCCATCAGCTTTTACTTGTTGAAGATTAGCAGGTTTGGCTAAAGGCTAAGAACTAACTGCTAAAGGCTGAAGCTAAAACAATGACCGATCTCGAATACAACCTGATTCATCGCTTCAACATAGGCGACGCGTTGCGCCGCAGCGCTGCGCGCACGCCGCAGCAGCGGGCCATCCACTTTATGGGACGCGAGCTCACGTACGCCGAATTGGACGCGCTGTCCAACCGCATGGTGCGCAAGCTCATGGCCGCTGGCGTGGGCCGGGGCGATTCCGTCGCCATCTTCGCCACCAACTCGCCGGAATATGTTGCGGCATTCTTTGGTTGCGCGCGGATTGGTGCAGCGCTTGTCCCCATCAACCTGATGTTTACCGCCGAAGACGTAACGTATGTCTTTGAGAAGACGCGGGTGAAGACGCTGCTGGTTGAGCCGATGTTTCAGTCCAAAGTCCTTGCGCCGCCACCAAACTGCTTTGTGCTGGATGATAAATTTCGCGAGTCATTAAATGAATTTGACTCTGACCCGGTCGAGCAACTCGTTGAGAGCGAAGCGACGCACCTGATTATCTTTACCAGCGGAACCACGGCAAAGCCAAAGGGCGTGGTGCTGACACACCTGAATTTTTATGCCTATCTGTTGGCCAGCTACGCCGACTATGGCCGCGACACCAGCATGAAGTATCTGCTGGCGCTGCCCATGTTTCATGTGGCCGGACTGGTGATGGCGTTTGGTTGCTTTGCTTCAGGCTGCGAGAGTGTGATCATTCCGCTGCCCAAGCCGGAGCAGATCGTCCACGCCATTGCCGTGCAGAGAGTGACTTCGCTCTCATTGCCAGCAACAGTGTGGGTAGGACTGATTAGCATGCCGCTGATTGAAGCGGTGGACCTCTCCAGCCTGAAGCGGTTGTTTGTTTTTCAATATCTGCCAACGCCGGTCTTCCAGCGCTGGCGCCGCATTGCGCCGCAGGCGGAGTGGATCAACTGCTGGGGACAGACCGAGACTACGGCGCTGGGATCGACAACGCCACCGGCAGAGCTGGGAAAGATGCTCGCAATGCCCGACCCGATTGGCATCCGGCATGTGCCGCTGGAGCTGCGTATTGTTGACGAAGAGTTGAAGGATGTGGAGCCGGGCAAGCCGGGAGAGATCGTGCTGCGTGGGCCATGTTGTTCGCCGGGATATTTTGAAGACCCGGCGGCGAACGAAGCGCTCTTCCGCGGGGGCTGGCATCATACAGGCGACGTGGCGCGCGTGGACGAGCACGGCTGGCTTTATTTTCTCGATCGCAAGAAAGACATGATCAAGAGCGGCGGAGAAAACGTTTCCAGCCAGGAAGTGGAAGAGGCGATTGCGGCGCACCCAAGCGTGGCCGAGGTCGCGGTGGTAGGGCTGCACGATCCTTACTGGATTGAAAAAGTTGTGGCCTGCGTGGTGCCGATGCCGGGCAAGCAGGTGAATGAAGAAGAGTTGATGGCGCATGCACGGTCGAAACTGGCGAGCTTTAAAGTACCGAAAGAAATTCACGTGATGGCAGAATTTCCCAAGAATCCGACCGGCAAGGTGCTGAAGCGCGTATTGCGCGAGCGGCTGAACAGCGAAGCAGCCGGTGCCGGACGATGATCCGATATCCCGGTGCTGCAAAGGCGGCGCAATGATCAGAATCGCCAACGGGTCCGCCTTCTGGGGCGACTCGGCGGAAGCGCCGCTCGAACTGCTTCGCGGCGGGCCGCTCGATTATCTGACGCTTGACTACCTGGCCGAGATCACAATGTCCATCCTGCAGAAGATCAAGGCGCGCGATCCGCGGGCGGGCTACGCGCATGACTTTGTCGGGGTGGTCAAGCGCGGAGCGAAGGAGATTGTGGAGCGCGGCGTGAAAGTGGTGACGAACGCAGGCGGCATGAATCCCGTGGGCTGCAAGGATGCGGTGGCTGCGGTGCTGCAAGCAGCGGGGTACGGCGGAAGAATAAAGATCGGCGTCGTAACGGGCGATGACATCATGCCGCAGCTCGATCAGATGCTGGAGCGCGGAATTCCATTCACCAATATGGATACCGGCGAGCCGCTGAGTTCCATCCGGTCGCGCGTACAGAGCGCCAACGTTTATTTTGGTGCATTCCCGATTGCCGATGCGTTGTGCCGTGGCGCGGGCATTGTGATCACTGGGCGCTGCAATGACGCCGCGCTGGCGCTCGGACCGATGGTGCGTGAGTTTGGCTGGAAAGCCGATGACTGGGACCGCATTGCCGCAGGGACGATTGCGGGACACGTGATTGAATGCGGCGCGCAATGCACGGGCGGCAACTGCCAGGCGGACTGGGAATCAATTCCCGATTTTGCCAACATCGGTTACCCGATCATTGAAGCCGAGTCCGACGGCACATTCGTGGTAACGAAGCATCCCGGAACAGGCGGGCGCGTAAACGTGGCAGGCGTAACGGAGCAGTTGCTGTACGAGATCGGCGATCCAAAAAGCTATATCACGCCGGACGGCATTGCCGACTTCACGACGATCCGGCTGGAACAGCAGGGCCCAGACCGCGTGCGCGCGACTGGCATCAAGGGCCGTGCAGCCACAGATCAGTACAAAGTTTCCATCAGTTATTCTGCGGGTTTTAAGGCGGTGGCAACACTGGCGTATTCTTGGCCCGATGCCCACAAAAAAGCGCGAGCGGCAGACAAAATTCTGCGGCAACGGATGGAACAGCTTAGGCTCAAGCTGGATGCGATTCATTCAGAATTTGTGGGCGTGAATGGCTGTCACGGAGAAATGTCCGGCGAACCGGCTGCGGATATTGCCGAAGTGGTGCTGCGCATCGGCGCGCGCGCCATGGAGAAAGCGCCGGTAGAGCGCTTCCTGAAAGAAATTATTCCAATCGCGCTGAATGGCCCGCCGTCAGTCACGGGGCTGAACGCGGGACGCAGCAAAGTGGATGAGATTATCGCTTACTGGCCGGCGCTGATTCCCAAGAAGGCCATTGCGCCGCAAGTGGACGTGGTGGAGGCGTAATTGGGGACGCAAAACCATAGATGAACGCAGATGGCTTTGATTTGCTTAAAGTAAGGATTTGCACGGATATAAGGCGACCATGAGGACATTATTATTGCTGCTTGTTTTGTGCGCAAAACCAGTTCTGGCGCAACACGCGCCGGAAGGAATTTGGCAGGGCTATGACGGAGAATGGAAGCATGTGACGAGTCAATTGATCGCATTGGCCGAGGCGACGCCGGAAGATAAATTTTCATGGCGACCGGCCAACGGAGTGCGCTCCACCAGCGAAGTGTACATGCACATTGCGCTGGCGAACTTCTACCTGTTGAGTGTGACGGGCCCCAGGATGCCTGACGATTTGAAAGAGGATGCGGAGAAGACGGTTACCTCGAAAGCTGAGGTCATCAAGTGGCTGAAGCGCTCACTGGAGGCGGTGAGGGCTGCGCACCTGGCGGAAAAGCCAGCCGATCTGCAGCGCAAAGTACATATCGCCGATCGTGACGCAACGGTGGACGGAATGTATCTGCGCATCATTATCCATGACAACGAACATATGGGACAGCTCATCGCATACGCGCGCATGACTGGCGTTGTCCCGCCGTGGTCGCAATGAAAATTCAGCTGCGGCAAATCGCGCATGCCCGCTCGGGCGACAAGGGTGATGACGCCAACATCGGGCTCATTGCTCTGAGGCCGGAGGACTATCCAGTGCTGGTCCGCAAGGTTACTGCCGAGCGCGTGAAGCAGCACTTTGCGGGAATCTGCCGCGGCGACGTTGAGCGATATGAGCTGCCCAACCTGCACGCGCTGAACTTTGTGTTGCACCATGCGCTGGATGGCGGCGGGCTGGTATCGCTGCGCATGGATAACCAGGGCAAGACATATGGCGCGGCGCTGCTGCGAATGGAGATCGATGTACAGTAAGATCCTATACGAACTGCGCGACGGAGTTGCGCGAATCACGTTGAACCGTCCGGACAAGCGCAATGCGCTGGATGGCGAGACTGTCGCCGAACTCAAGGCGGCGTTCAGCGCGTCGGCTTCAGACGATGCATGCCGCGCGGTGCTGCTCACGGGCGCGGGGACAGATTTCTGCTCCGGGGCCGATCTGGCGAATCTGGAAAAGACGGCGCAGAACAGCGTGCTGGACAACCTGGCTGACGCGCGAGCGACAGCCGACCTGTTTCTGATGATGCGCAATCATCCACGGCCGGTGATTGCAGCGGTGCAGGGACGAGCGCTGGCCGGCGGCTGTGGCATTGCTACCGCTTGCGACATTATTCTTGCGGCGCAGTCAGCGCGGTTTGGTTATCCCGAGGTGAACATCGGATTTGTTCCGGCAATGGTAATGGCAATTCTGCGGCGATCGATTTCAGAGAAAGCGGCGTTTGAACTGGTAGTTATGGGCGAAACAATTTCCGCCGCGCGCGCACATGAGCTTGGCTTGGTGCATCGCGTTTTTGCCGACGACCATTTTTCAGCCGAGGTCCAAAGTTACCTCGCGAAGCTGACGGCAAAGTCGGCTTCAGCCGTCATGCTCTCCAAGCGGCTTCTCTATAACATGGACTCGATGTCCTTTGAATCGGCGTTGCAGGCCGGGGTTGAGATCAATGCGATTGCCCGCCAGACAGAAGATTGCCGCCATGGGGTTGAGAAATTTCTGAAAAAGAAAACCTGATTTTCAGGATTTCCGATGGCATTTCCTTGGATGGCAAAGGAAGGGCGATACCCTTCCAGCAGTAGAATCATAGATGATCGCGAAACGGTAGATTTTATAAGGGCTTCAGGACCGAAGGCGGGAAAAATCGCATACGCCCAGCAGATGGTTACCCAGCATCCCAATTCTTATTTTCAGAACAGAAGCTAAAAATGCTGCCGGAAGACGCCGCTTGTGCTATGTTTTTTATAACAACAATCCCCCGTTGCTGCAAAACCTTATATCGAACCGGGTAGTCATCAGGTGATTGCGCGCCATGATTTTTAAAGCTGCTGAAGATTTTAAAAAACGCACGTTAAGCGCACTGCCTTCGTTGCTGGAAAAAGTGGCCTATATCTGTTCGCTGCAGACCGGCGGCGGAAGTTATATGCACTGGGGCTTTACGCGCACCTATGGCAACCGTCCCACGCAGGACGCCATTTATGCCGCCCACTTGGAAACCGCGCAGGCCCTGAGCCACGTGCCTGTGCGTGAGATTTTCCAGGAATACCAGAAAGCCGTCGCCCGGTCCGGATCAGTGGCTGACATTCTTAACCCGGACTCATTCGTGCTGAAAGCGCCGGTTAACGGCGACGCAATTCTTTCGGCTCACTTGCGTTTACTTCAGGATTCTGTTGTTGCTCTCGCTCTTGAGGAGCGTACCACTCACCAAGTCGCATAGCCACGCCTATCACCTGGCCTACTACTTCAGCTTCCTGAGGGTGCTTGAGTATCCGCGCAGGCACTGGTGAAAGCGGATGGGACTGCAGCACAATCTCGCCCCGACGCACGGAGCACCAGCAGCACACGTGGCCATCGCGGGTTTCCACCAGGTAAATCGGGCGCTCCAGCTCTGAGCGCCATTTCTTTTCTTCCACGCGAGTGCGCTCCTCATCCACCTGAATAAATGAACCCGGCAGCAGCAGCGGATACATCGTGAGGTCTTCCGTGCCGATGTAAGCGTAGATAAATTTTTTCTTGGCGATTTCCTGCAGATATAACATGGGGATGGGCCCCCATTTCTGGATCATGCGGCCCAGGTCACTCGTGCGTAGAAGATCAAAGCCCGGATCGACCCGGATGGGAAGTTCCACGGTACCCTGGGCTTCAGCAATTTCCACGCGATGCGTCTTGCCGGGGCGGCAAATGGCAAAATCGGCCGCCGTGGAACTCAGGTCCACGCCATACAGGCGAAGCAACTCCGTGAAATCTGCGCGATAAATCACGGATAAAACATAGAGCCTGAAAATACTGGGGATCACGCCCTTGGTTTCAATATCAGATAGTCGGCTGGGATTGATGACGAATTCTTCAATGCCCCTGATTTCAGCCAAGGAAGTACTGGAGAGCTCCACATCCCGAAGGGTGAGGCCCATTTGCTCACGTAAGTCGCGTAACTTCTTGCCAGCTGACAACACTTTTGTATGTCCTCAAACTTGTTCCACTATTTGCCGGGCCCGACTTCTGCAAAAGTACAACAAGAGAAATTTCTAATCGTTCACGCCGGAAGATTATAAGTGTAGTGGCAATGCACCCTGAAGCTGCCCTCTAGTTTAACCCTAACAATGCCAACTTGGGTAAAGAAACCGCTTCGGGTTTAGGAATAGATGAAAGCACCCACCTATCAAATGGTTCTTTAAGCTGGTGACGATAACATTTTCCTTCGATAAATGCATGGAAATACGAATTGTGGCTGAATTTTCTTTTCCTCTTATGCTAATTCCTGAAGGAATTCATCATAGTTTCAATTTCCATCTTCTGCGCTTGTGTGGGAGGAAGCAACGGCAGCCGCGGCAGTCCACCATAATAGCCATTCAGGTCCATGGCATATTTAATTGCCGGGATTCCGAGTTCGGAAACCACGCGTTTTGTCGCCGGAGTCAGGCTGATCTGTTTTGACCGGGCAAGCTCAATATCGTTGTCCTTAAAAGCAGCATGGATTTCAAAACAAATTGTTGGCGCGGGTGCGGCAAATCCCAGCACGCCGCCGCTGGCGCCGGCCAGCAATGAGTCCAGCAATGTGTGCGCCGCTCCCACCAGCACCTGAAATCCAACTTCCTTGCCGCGTGTCTTGATCCTGGGCCGGGCGGCGACGGCAACGTCAGACCCGCCATTTAACTGGCTCACACTCACCATTTGGCCGCCATTATCGCCGGTAGCCGGGGCGGCCAGCATGCGCGCCGTAACCGCCTGTTGCACTTCTGTGACGGTGGCAGTGCGCTTGATGTGACGCGTGGCCTGCACCATGGCCGCCACTTTCTCCACGTTGCCGCTTGATTCCTTGATGCCAATAATGTTCGGATGCTCCGCCAGCGCCGTAATCACTTCCAGAGGCAGATCATAGGCCGTGAACGGCGGCACCGTATAGAGCAGCACGGGCAGCGGAGACTTGTCCGCCACGGTGCGATAAAAGGCCAGCATTGCTTCCGGCTTCATCTGGGGACGATAAAAATGCGGGGTGCGCACCAGCGCCACGTCATAGTTCAGTTTTGCCGCGAGCTCCGTAAGGCGCAGCGTTTCAATCACTGACTCAGCACCCGTACCGGCGATGAGCACTTTTTCCGGAGACGCTACCTCAGCCGTAATGCGCAGCACTTCGCGCCGCTCATCATCGCTCAGCATAACGGCTTCACCGGTGGAACCCAGCACCACCATACCCGCAATCGGCGTGCGGGAATAGCGGTCAATATTGTGTTCAATTTTCTTGTAGTAAACCGCTCCGTCAGGGTAGAACGGCGTGGTCACGGCGGGGAAAATGCCTTGGAGAAGCATGCGTCTATTCTAAATGTAAAGACCTAACCATCAACGGGCTAAGGAGCACTAGGGGACTTCATTTACGCGGAGCCGACAGAAGGCTCAGATCTATACTTCTTTTGTTTTTGGTTGTTGCAATTTCACGGAAATCACAGGGAACCTGGCCGGGTGTTCTTCCCTGCTTTTTCCGGTTACAGAAAAAAGCCCCGCGCTTGCCGCACAGGGCTTATTTTGCCGAAAAAGTTAAATAGCGTTGGCCAACGGGATGGCATTCTGCGTTTGCAGATCGCCGAGCCGGCGGACGTTCTCGCGCAAGGTCTGGTACTTGGGGACCAGCATTGCCGGAGTCAGCTGCAATGACGGCATGGCATATTCCAGAGACAGTTTGAACATAGCCAGCATGCACTGCACGCGGATCTGCGCTGCCAGGTCCATTACCTGCTCGGCCGTAGAGGCCACTTCAGGCGTGGGACTAAGGCGAGCGTTCTCACTCTCATGCAAGACCGTGGAAGCGTTGGACGCGATCCTGGCCACGTAGCGCACGGTCACCCGGATGCGATGACGCTTGAGACGGATAAATTTTGAGTGTGGCAGCTTTTCCTTGATGAAAAGCTCATCGTCGCGGTCCAGCAGGGTGTGAAACGCGGCTAAATCCACCGGGCGAAGCGATTGCACCGCCTGTTTTCTGCGGGTGCGCACCGCCATGTAAAACAACACGACGGCGCACAACGCAAGCGCAAGTACGATCACGGTTATCATCTATTAATTAACTCCGTCACTGCCTGATTCCACTGCTCCAACTGGGCCTTCTTGGGAAGCTCACCGCTGCCGGTGGCACGTTCCGGAAACATCAGGTAGCCAAGCCAGATAAGAAGGCTGAAGTTGAAAGAAAAACTGCGTACCACACTGAAAATCTGCGCTGCCGCGCCACTGTGATGTGTCATCAACGTCACGTTGATCAGCTCTACGGCTACACACGTTCCCAAGCCCAGGGCAATCCCGAATTCATTCTGGCGCCAATGCAATCCAAACGCACTGGAAGACAGGAACAGGAACATGATCAGGCCCAATTCAATAATGCGAGTCCCGTCCGTCGCCACCATCAGAACGCGAGCGATGCTTCTAGCGCTGAGTGACTGTTCGTAGATCGCCCCACAAGCCAATAGAACAAGGGCGACCACCGCCACGCGAAATATCAAGATAGCCAGCTTGCGCAAAGCCGCATGCGGCGCAAAAATATTCGTGAATATCTCGCGCACCACTGCTAGCCCCAGAATGATGCAAATCCCCTCACAAATCCAAAAGGTATAAAAATACACAATACCCGTTCCGTAAATCGAGAACGTCGCTCCGGTCCTTAATAAGTTAAAGAAAATGTAAGCAACAAAGACTGGGTACTTTTGCCATGCTCTCTTCACCAACAAGCCCCCTGCCAGGAGTAGTTGCAGAGCAATGCTTGCAATCCATAAATCGTGAATGAGCGACCCTAACGGCATAGTGCTTCCAAGAGCATACCGCGTTAGTAAGCCATGAAACAAGCTTTTCTTGCCGTTAGCGCCGACTGCCTACATTACTCTTGTTACCTCATGACGCCCACTGGACAAGGAGCAGGCATGCAACTGGCTGGGGGTACAGGTGGGTAAGGATCTGGGCCTTCAAATTGCCTGCTGGTGGCGATTGCGGTTAAGGGAGTTGCGCTCGCGGCGAACACGATGAGCGCGAAAGCTGCGAAGCGTGCGGTTTGTTTCAACATTTAAAGAAATCTCCTTAAAAGATTCAACTGAGTTTGCTAGAAAGCCGCTATCCACAACAATCTATTGGGTTTATTTAGGAATTTCCGAATCCGGAAAAGCTTGTTCCCAAATTGGGAATGTGAGGGGAGTGGTGGTATCCGTTCAATCATTAGAGTCCATTTAGCGGAAAAGAATGGGCTTACGGAGGGCCCATATGGGAAGGGGGCCCATGGCATCTTTACGGTGACTCATCCTAATAAACAGGAGAGTACGAATAGTGTTATGAACGAATGTGGAGCGAATTTAAACGACTCCCAAATAATGCAAGGAGCGTCCGCGAAAAGCAGTGCGTATCGCCGAGAAAAATGACGCTTGGCGCGGGCGCTTTCTGGTTTTCGTAACACGGGCGGCAAAAGCTTTGTAAGTTTGCCCGGAGATCGAACGAGAGAGTTTATTCCGGAAACCGGACGATGGAACTAAAAGCAAGAAACTTCTAGATCAAAATCGGGCAAATCCCGATATCAAGAAAATCGGTTAGAATGGAAATCTCCCTGCTTCATTCTGTCGGGGCGTAGCGCAGCCTGGTAGCGCACCTGCCTTGGGCGCAGGGGGTCACAGGTTCAAATCCTGTCGCCCCGACCAATTCCCATCTCTCATCTCTTCCGGAAATCATCCTCGGAGGCTCCCGGCAACCACTTCAATCCTTCAGCAAAGTGAACTCGGTGGCAGCTTGCCGCTTAACCGCGTAAATCCACGGCCAATCTGTTACGCTTTCCGCTGCCAATGAATGCTTCCCCGGCAGCGGCCATTGAATTCGTCAATGTCTCTTACCGCATTAACGGTAATCGCGCGCTTATCTCTAATCTCAATCTTTCCATCCGCCGCGGTGAAACGCTCATGCTGCTGGGGCGCAGCGGCTCCGGAAAAACGACAACGCTCAAGCTGATCAACCGCCTCTTAGAGCAAAGTGAAGGCAAGGTCCTTGTCGATGGCCGCTCCACCACCGATTGGGACGTGATTCGGCTTCGCCGTCACATTGGTTATGCCATCCAGGAAGCCGGGCTTTTCCCGCATTACACCGTAAAAGATAACGTCGGGCTGGTTCCCCGGCTGGAGCGCTGGGACGCTGCGCGCACTGACGCGCGTGTGCGTGAAGTATTGCAACTCGTGGGGCTGCCCTTTGGTGAATATTCAGATCGTTATCCTGAGCAGCTCTCCGGCGGGCAGCGACAGCGTGTTGGCTTGGCCCGGGCGCTCGCTGCGGATCCTGAAATCTTGCTGATGGATGAACCTTTTGGCGCTCTTGACCCCATCACGCGCGCGGAGTTGCAGCACGAATTCGTGCAGCTCAAAAAAACGCTGAGCAAAACCATTGTCTTTGTAACGCATGACGTTGCGGAAGCCTTGATGCTGGGTGACCGCATCGCCCTCATTGATTCCGGAAAGCTCAAAGGTGTTTTTGCGCCTGCTGATTTTTTGCACTCTCCAGACGAATCTGTTCAACCGTATGTCAATGCATTCCGGGCCACGCAGCAAATATTGAACTCCGGAGCCTAGCGCCATGTCGTCGCTTCCAGATTTCTTTGTCGCCCACAAGCGTGAAATGCTCACGCTTACCGGCGAGCATCTCTGGCTGGTTGGGATCTCCATGCTGCTGGCCGTGGCCATTGGCGTGCCGCTGGGAATCCTGCTGAGCCGGCGGCCGGCGTTGAAGTCTTTAATCCTGGGCGCCAACAACATCATGCAAACCATTCCCAGCCTGGCGCTCTTTGGACTTTTGCTGCCGGTGCCGTGGATCGGCGCACGCGCTGATAGGCTGGCGATCCTTGCGCTCACGCTCTATGCGCTGCTTCCCGTGGTACGCAACACTTATACCGGAATCGCCGGAGTTGATCCGCCGGTGGCGCGAAGCAGCCATTGCCATGGGACTTACGCCGCGGCAATTGCTCTGGCAGGTGGAGTTGCCGCTGGCTTCCAACGTAATCGTCGCGGGGATTCGCACTGCAACGGTCATCACGGTGGGCGTGGCGACGATTGCCGCCGCCATTGGCGCTGGCGGGCTGGGTGAATTTATTTTTCGCGGACTCGCCATGGTGGACAACAATGTGATCCTGGCCGGCGCAATTCCCGCCGCGCTCATGGCGCTATGCGCAGATTTTGTGCTCGGCCTTATCCAGCGGTCGTTAGTGCGGAGACCGGTCCGGACACACCACTAATGGACCGCCGCAGCTTTCTCGCCGCGCTTGCTCTGCTGCTGTCCGGCTGCGCGCCGAAAAATTCAACGCTCACGGTCGGCTCCAAGAATTTCACTGAGCAACTGGTCCTGGGCGAACTGCTGGCGCAATATCTTGCGCGCTTCTGCACGTTCCCTATCGATCGGCGCTTCTATCTGGCCGGAACTTATATCTGTCATCAGGCGCTGCTCGCCGGACGCATTGATATGTACGTTGAATACACCGGAACGGCGCTCGTCGCCATCTTGAAAGAAAAGCCGGTCTCCGATCACGCCGCGGTCTTCAATACCGTGAAAGAGCTTTACTCACGGCGATTCGGGCTGGAGGTCTTGCCCTCACTCGGTTTCGACAACACCTTTGCCATGGTCATGCGCGGCAATGACGCGCGCCGTCTGCGCCTGAAAACTCTTTCCGACGCTGCGGCCATCTCGTCTCAACTACGGCTGGGCGTCGGTTATGAATTTCTTGAGCGGCCCGATGGCTACAAAGGTCTGGCTGCCAAATATGGCTTGAAATTCGCAGAAGCGCCGCGCGTGATGGATTTAGGCTTGCTCTATCGCGCATTGCAGAACAATCAGGTGGATATTGTGGCGGGATCAAATACTGACGGCCTGATCGCCGCGCTGGATCTCGTTGTGCTGGAAGATGACCAACACTATTTTCCGCCCTATGACGCGGTGCCGATTGTGCGCAGAGAAACGCTTGAGCGTCATCCTGAAGTTGCGACGGCTCTACAAAAGCTGAGCGGACGAATCAGCGCTGAAGATATGCGCCGCATGAACTATGCGGTGGATGGAGAAAAGAAGGACGCGGCAGCAGTCGTAAAAGAATTTCTGGCCCAAAGCGCCCAGCTTTCCTGATCACTGGCCGCCGCTGAAGCTGACATCTCAGGCGAAGATCGCTTCTCCCTGCGCCAATTGATCGCACGCGGAACAAAAGCTGGCATACCATTCCCTGATAAATGCCCGCACAAAATCACTGTAATTATTTGCAGAGAACATGGGTACGACCCCAGTGATTTCCGCCCAGGTATGCACCCGGGTTCGTCCATCGGGCTGAGCTTCAAACCTAACCCACTGCTCCATTGTATGGCCCAGCGCGTGGTCAATCCAGGCAATCTGCTCCGGCGGTGTGCAGATCGTAATAACATGATCAATGGTCGTCTCGACCGGTCGCACAATATCGATCTTCATCCGGCTTCCCGGCGTCCATGGCCTGCCTTTGGTCCAGCGAATGTCACCGTAAATATTGGAAAACCGGGGCCAAAAGCGATAATCGCAAAACAAATTCCAGGCGAGCGCGGGACTTGCCTGGGTGAATCCTGTGTACTCCAGATACTCCATCTACTTCTTACTACCTCAAAGCGGGATTTAGAACACTAGACGAGGGCGCCGAACACGGCCGGCAGGAAACAGCTTGAGAACAACGCACGCGGCCCGTCCCGGAGCGTGCCGGAACGATTTGATAAGAACGGCGCCGTGGGCCAAATCCCACGGCCAGGGGGAATTGGACTGTTAATAGTACAGCGTTAGTGTAACATTGTGCAAGTTATTGAGCAGGGGTGAAACGAATGCCGCGCACGGCGGATCAGTCCCTAGAAGCGAAAATTATAAAAGCCGCCCACCGTCTCTGGCGGCTGCATGGGGCCAAGAGCCTTACGCTGCGGGCCGTTGCCGTTGCCGCTGGAACCACCACCACAACAGTTTACAAACGCTTCCGCAACAAAGAAGCGCTCTTGCTGGCCCTGGCTGAGCTGGTGCAGGCAAGGATCACCGAAAGGACTACCTCGGCGCCTACCATTGAAGAGTGCTACCGGCGTTTTCTTAAATTTGCTGACCAGCATCCGCACGAGTATCGCCTGCTATGGGGGCCAGCGTGGTCAGAGCTGCTGGGCCCGGGACGCCCGCGTCCGATCAAGGAATGGCTGCTGGAGAAATTCGCCGCGCGCTTCGGCGGCAAACCAAAAGATTATGTTCTGAGCTATTACGCGCTGTTTCTTTTGGTGCACGGGACGGCCAGCCTGCTCATCGTAACGCGCAACCGGCGGACCAAAAAGGAGATGATTGATAGCTGCCTGGCGATCTGTGACGCCCTGGTCGCGAATGTGGAAGTTTTGCGGCGCAAATAGGTGCAGCCAGATCCCCGCTGAAGCCAGCTTCACGAATTACAGCGAGATTGCCGGCAAATCCGCACAGACGCTCATGGTCAAAGGCAAAGCAAGTTCAATTGGGAGATTGGAGGCGCGGGTCGGAATCGAACCGACGCATAAAGGTTTTGCAGACCTCTCCCTTACCACTTGGGTACCGCGCCCTGAATTGAATGCCCGCTTATGCTGGCCCTGAGAGCATACCCCCTCTCTGGTGCGTGGGGCAACCGCGAGAAAAAATCATGGAGCGGGAGACGGGAGTTGAACCCGCGACTTCGACCTTGGCAAGGTCGCACTCTACCACTGAGTTACTCCCGCTCAGAGGATGAAGACATTATAACGTGCTGAAAAATCAGGGTCAATTAGTCATGTCGCTGCGCTCCAAACCGCTCGAGAGTTTCGTTTTCCGCGTTATTACCGTGCGCCTTTGGCTGGCGGCTCGGCGTGCACGGGCCTCGCCGCTGCAACCTTCGTCAATTGAGCGTCTACGGGCATGGGCGAACCGCGAGCCGGCTAGCGCGGCGAGCGGTGTATGGCAGGAGCAAACAGATTTGGAGGCAAACGAAATCGCAAGCGGGTTGGAGCGCACAGACAAAATCAATGCCTGCTTGCCCACTGCGGATCTTCCTGCTCGCTGACAATTAACCCATCGCGCATATGAATGATGCGGTCGCCGATTTCGGCTGCCTCGGGATTATGCGTGATCATCAGCACGGTCTGGCCGAATTGCTTGTTCGCGTCACGCAGCATCTTCAACACAATGTCAGAGTTCTTGGAATCCAGGTTGCCGGTAGGTTCGTCGGCCAGGATCAGGGCAGGCCCATTCACCACGGCCCGCGCCAGTGCCACCCGCTGCTGTTCTCCCCCGGAAAGCTCGGATGGACGATGGTCGAGCCGCCCGGCGATGCCCAGCATCTGCGTGACCTGGTCGAAGAGTTTTTTGTCCAAGCCGTTTTTGCCGGCGATCTCACGGGCAATCTCTATATTTCCCTTGGCGGAAAGAGTGGGCAACAGGTTGAATTTCTGGAAGACGAAGCCGATCTTCTGTTTGCGCATTTCCGTGCGCTGCGCGTCAGAAAGCTGGGCAAAATCCGCGCCATCAATTGTCACGCGGCCCGATGTCGCGCGCGTGAGGCCGCCCAGAATATAAAAGAGCGTTGATTTACCGCTGCCTGAAGGGCCGACGATAGTGACAAATTCACCCTTCTCCACGCTAAAGCTTACGCCTCTAAGCGCGGGCACATCGACTTTGCCGATGCGGTAAACCTTGGTTACGTTTTCAGCTTGGATGATCGGGGCCACTCAGTCGATATTACCAGACCGCGCACTGAGAGAAACGGAGCAAGCAGCGACAAAGCGCGACATTATATTCTGTCGCTGCGCTCCAAACCGCCGGTGAGTCGATCATCTGGTTGATTTTCTACCGCTCCCGACGCGAGCGGATCGGCGTGATCGGGCCTCGCCGCTTAATTCCACATAAGATTATCGCTGCGATCCAAACCGCTGGTGAGTCGATCATCTGGTTGATTTTCTACCGCTCCGACGCAAGCGGATCGGCGTGATCGGGCCTCGCCGCCCTTATTCCGAATGACATTCTCGTTTACGCTAACTTGCTGCCTGCATCCTGACGGGCTCAGGCGCTGGTCCGCGCTTGGGTCCACGCTTCTTCACTAGCATCAGGCGTATGCGTTCCAGCAGTTCAATGGGGGCGTACATGCCTTTAGGCAAAAACAGATCGGCGCGGGTATCTTTCTCATAGAAACGCGTCTTGCCGGAAAAAAGAATGGCCGGAGTGCAGGCGGAAAGCTCTTTGATCTTTGCCACCAGCTCCGCGCCATCCAGGCCAGGCATTTGCAGGTCACTCAGGACCAGGTCAACGCCGCCCTGCTTAAAGGCATCCAGCGCCTGTTGGCCATTGCTGCACGCCAGCACGCGGTAGCCCCGCGTCTCCAGCATCAATTTTCGAATGGAAAGCGCCTGCTCGTTGTCGTCCACACACAAGATCGTTCTTTTCGGTCGCATCTTTCTTCCCCCTGGAATTTTCCGTCGCTGACCGGCGTAAGGCGTTCACGGAAGTTTTTACGGCTGGGTGTTTGTTACTTTGGTTCAGGAACTGTACGGCATCCGAAATGGGAAAGGCAAGTAACCGAAACGCCAACAGGTGGAAAATTCTGTGGAGAACTTTTCTGAGTTTGAAATCGTGACCGAAAAGCGCGGAAAATAGACCGCTTGCTGCATGGATCGTCTGCAAAAATAAATTTTGCCTACAAAATAAATTCTCCGCGCGCCACTTCCGCAACGTGTCCGCCCACGCGCACGTTGACGATCTTGTCGCCATTTCGTCCAGCGCTGAAAAATATCCGGCTGCGGCGCTTCATTTCCACGCCTTGCTCCATCAGCACCTGTTGGTCGGCGGGGACTACGCCATATTGCACCGCCCATGCGGCACATGGGCCGGCAGCCGAGCCCGTCGCGGGATCTTCACCGTTATAAAAAATCATGCGCGATTGCAGCTTGGCTTCAGGGTTCAGGGTTTCACGCGAGACAAAATAAAAGAATTTTGCGTCGGACTTGTCCAGATAAGCTTTCATGCTGGCCCACGCGGGCGAGAGCTTTTGCAGGACTGCGAGAGATTTCAGCGGAACAATTGCGAATGCATTACCTGTGCTGACGGTCTGAATTGGCAGATCATCCGCAATATCATTGACGGAGAGCCCTGCGGCGCGGGCCACATCTTCACGCGAATGCTTGGTTTTGAATTCCGGGTCGCGTTGCGTCATCATGCCGAAGGGCAGGCCATCACGTGTGGAGAAGCGCACCGGAATGCGGCCAACGTTCAGGTCCAGCGCAATTTCTTCCGCGTTGCCATTCCCCCGCGATGCATCATTTCGAAGCGCTTCATTCCGCAAAACCATGGCCGTGCCCAGCGTGGGATGTCCTGCAAAAGGAAGCTCTTCACTTGTGGTGAAGATACGCACACGGATGCCGCGTTCCCGTTCTGTGGCGGCATCGCGCGGCAGGATAAAGGTGGTTTCAGAGAGATTGGTCTCTTTCGCGAGGGCTTGCATCTCCGCGTCGGAGAGACCACTGCCGTCGGCAAAGACGGCAAGCTGGTTACCCTCCAGCGGCACTGAGGTAAAAACATCCACCTGCACAAACGGCAAACGGCGTTTGGTATTTGACATTGGACTCATGCAACTCTACCCTCAGGATTCAAGATTTCAATATTAAGGACCGCTCATCGAGAACACAATTGCCGGAAATACACTCAGGAACAATTGCCAACAATGCCAAAACTGCCAAACAGTGAAAATTGAAAACCTGATTTGCGTATGTCTATCGTTAACAACGAACAGCGTTGTGCCGCCTGAACTTCAGTTTGGATTCTTTGGCGGTCTTGGCATTTTTGGCAATCGCTCAGCTCGGCCAGTTCTCCTTACTTAAACCATGAAGTCTCTCCGCAAATTGCTGGCTCGCACTCCTTTTTACGGCGTATACAAATCGCTGGGCCATTATCCTGACTACTGGTACTGGAAGCTGCGCGGCGAGCCGATCCGCTCTCCGCATCTGCTCAAGCAGCGCACTGTCCGCGAATATGCGCAGCGATACGGCCTGCGCGTGCTGGTTGAGACCGGCACTTACTACGGCGAGATGGTGGCTGCCATGAAAAATCGCTTTGCGGAAATCCATTCCGTGGAGTTTGATTCCGCGCTGGCGCAGCGCGCCGCAAAAAAGTTTTCCAGAGCGTCGCACGTGCATATTCATGAAGGCGACAGCCAAGAGGTGGTGCCGGAACTGCTGAAGTCGCTGAAGGAACCTGCGCTGTTCTGGCTGGACGCCGGCTATTATGGCTGGGCCGGCCTCCAGGGCGACAAGCAGCGGCTGACATCAGAGCTGGAGGCGATCCTGAGCGATCAGCGTTTCGGCCACGTGATCCTGATGGACGACGCGCGCGGCCTCAACGGACGGAACGGCTCACCCACCGTCCCGCAACTCAAGCAGCAGATTGAAGCAGAGTTTCCGGGACGAAGCGTAGAGGTGAAGTACGACATCCTGCGAATCACGCCGCGCTAGCCAGCCGCGGAGAATACAATTGTCAGGGTAGATGACTGACGACGGCACACCTCAAAAACCCGCGTCGATAACGGCGGTGGAGACAATCGGTCTCACACGGCATTTTGGTCCACTCACGGCCGTAGATAAACTGGATCTATCGGTTTCGCCCGGATGTATCTTCGGCCTGCTCGGTCCCAATGGCGCGGGAAAAACCACAACCATAAAAATGCTCACCACCATGCTCGCGCCCAGCGCCGGAAAGGCGCTGGTGGCTGGCTTTGACGTCGTCAAGAATCCAGTGCAGGTAAGAAGGGTGATCGGGTATGTCTCGCAGATGCTCTCCGCTGACGGAGCTCTCACCGGATATGAGAATCTGCTGCTATTTGCGCGGATCTATGGTATTCCCCAACGCGAGCGGAAGGCGCGAATCCTGGAAGCTCTGGACTTCATGGACCTGGCCGAGGCGGGCAACATGCTTGTTCGAAACTATTCCGGCGGCATGATCCGTCGCCTGGAGATTGCGCAGTCCATGCTGCACCGTCCGCCCGTGCTTTTTCTGGATGAACCCACGATTGGGCTTGATCCCGTGGCTCGCCATGCGGTGTGGCAGCATCTGCGTGACCTGCGCGACCGGTTTGGCACCACGATTCTCATGACCACTCACGACATGGAGGAAGCGGACCATCTCTGCGAGTTGATCGCCATCATGCATGGCGGGCGAGTGGTTGTGACCGGCTCTCCGGATTCCTTGAAGGCCAGGGTTGCGCCTGATGCGGACCTGGATGACGTGTTTCTCCATTTTGCAGGAGGTTTAGTCGAAGATGGCGGAGGCTATCGAGACAGCGCTCAAATCCGGCGAACAGCGCGCCGCCTGGGATAGACGCGCAACCATCGCCGATTTTCTGCGGGACACCATGGCGCTTGCCGACGTGGAGTTGCGCAAGTTGCGCCGCGATCCCGCAGAGTTGCTTACGCGGGCCATCCAGCCGGCATTATGGTTGTTGGTCTTCGGCCAGGTGTTTGGCCGGCTCAAAGCCATTCCTACCGGTTCTCTGGATTACCTGACATTTATGGCGCCCGGCATTCTGGCCCAGAGCGTCTTGTTTATTGCGATTTTCTATGGCATCAGCGTGATATGGGAAAGGGACCTCGGCATCCTGCAAAAACTGCTGGTGAGCCCCGCCCCGCGAACGGCCCTGGTGCTGGGCAAAGCGCTTTCTGCCGGCGTCAGAGGCTTGGCCCAGGGAATCATCATTTATATTCTGGCCCTGCTGCTTGGTATCCACCTGGACTTCTCTGTCTGGCACATCATGGGTGTTATTCTTTTCATTATTTTGGGGTCTGCACTGTTTTCCACTTTTTCTCTCGCCGTTGCCTGTCTCGTCAAGACGCGTGAACGATTCATGGGCATTGGCCAGGTCCTCACTATGCCTCTCTTTTTTGCCAGCAATGCCATCTATCCCATCGCCAGCATGCCTGCCTGGGTGCGGGCGGTCGCCCGCGTGAATCCTCTGAGTTACCAGGTTGATGGGCTGCGTTCGCTCATGGTCCGCGGAGGCCAGCCAATCTTCGGCGTCGGTCTGGATGCTGTGGTCCTTTTACTTGTCTTCAGCGCACTGGTTCTTATGACCGCACGTCTGTATCCGAATGTGGCCAGCTAAAATAGCACGGATCATTTTGGGCCGGCTTGCTGACGCAAATGGCCTCTCTGTCGTAGGCGCGATTGTGATGGATTTGTTCTGGCTTCCGTTCGAACGAACATGGATCTCAAACCTGTAAAATCGCTGCTTCTCTAGTGATCCCTTATACGTCTAACCTAAATCAGCAAGAGCGTTGCGCCGTTCAGGCGACATTGATAACCTGATCCATCAAGGGATTCCCATGTCTTTTCTTCGCGATTTGAAAGTTGCCATACGTTCTTTGGCGCATGCACGCGCATTGTGGTTCACCGTGGCCATCACTCTGGCTCTGGGCATCGGTGCGAACGCGGCGATATTCAGCGTTATTCGTGGCGTGCTGCTGCGGCCCTTGGCCAATCGCGACGAAGACCGCCTGCTTTACGTGCGCCAGAGCGCTCCGGGAATTGGCGCGGACAATACCACCTTCTCAGTGCCGGAAATCAATGACATAGGCAGTGGGCTGAAGAGCATCAAGGAACTCGGCACTTTTTCCGCGATCGATTTCACTATTGTTGGACTGGGTGAGCCGCGAGAGATCCGCGCTGGTGTGGTTGACGGAAATTATTTTGAGGTCATGGGACTGCGTCCGGTGCTTGGCCGCCTGCTCACTCCCAACGATGACGGTCCCAACGCGGCGGGGGCGGCTGTACTGACATACCGGTTCTGGGTGAACTCGCTGCACTCTGATCGTGGCGTGATCGGGAAAGTGGTCAAGCTTGGAGGCTTTGAAGGCAGCCGTTCCGCCACGATCGTGGGCGTTTTGGAGCCGTCAGTTCCTTATCCGGTTGAAACCGAGATGATTGCCAACATCGTGACCAGCCCGCATCATCTTTCGGCGACCATGGTGACCGGCCGCGAGCATCGCATGACCGAGGTATTTGCGCGCCTTGCTCCGGGCGCCGATCTGGACGCTGCGCGAGCGGAATTGCGTACAGTGCACGCGGCCATGGTGTCCGCGCATCCTGAAGTTTACAAGCCCGGCGACCATTATCAGATTGAAGTGACGCGCATGCATGACCAGATCAACTCACGCGCACGGACGATTCTCTGGGTGCTGTTCGCCGCATCCGGCCTGCTGTTTGTGATTGCATGCTCCAACGTGGCCAACCTTATTCTGGCGCGGGCCGTGCGTCGCGAACCGGAGATGGCGATTCGCGCCGCGCTGGGAGCAACCACCAGCGCGTTCAGACGGTCGCTGCTGGCGGAAGGAATTGTGCTGTGCGGCAGCGGCGCTCTGGCGGGGATGGCCATTGCCGCGCCGATGGTCGCCGTGCTGGCTAAATATGCTTCAAGGTTTTCAGTGCGCGCCCTCGATCTTACCCTTGACTTCAGCATGGTTTGGATTGGCGTTGCGCTTGCGATGATTGCCGCAGTTTTCCTGGCGTTTGTGCCTCGCCTGCCTTCGCCGGATACTTCTGCAGGATTCAGCTTGGCAAGCAGTGTGCGCGTGAGCGGAGGAAGCAGCCGGCGGCTCGGCATTTTTGCCGTAACACAAATTACGGCATCATTTCTTTTGCTGGCAGGAGCGGGCGCGCTGGTAAAAACTCTTCTGGTGTTGGAGAAAACGCAGCCTCCGTTTGAAACAGCTCACGTCCTGGCGGTGAATCTGCCCGTGATGGCGGAAGGCAAAACACCGGACCAGGTGCGGGATTTTTACCGTGAAGTGTCACGACGCGTGAGCACGCTGCCGGGAGTGCAACATGTTTCTTCAGGCTTCGGTGTTCCCTGGCGCGATGGCCGCGCTCTGAGCATCAGCTTCACCTTCTCTGTCGAAGGCGCGCGACGCGACAACAGCGAGGACCTGCGTGCACGCTTCCGGTCGATTTCGCCAGGATTCTTTGAAACATTGGGCGTGCCGGTCGTGGAAGGCCGCGACTTCAGGGACACAGACCGTGACGGCGCAGAGCGCGTGGTGATCATCAGTCGCAGTGTCGCTCAGCGGCTCTTTCCCGGGCGCGAGGCCGTGGACCGTCATCTGCAATGGACGGACGGCGTGATGAAGTTTATCGGCATCAGCACGGAGCCGCGGCGAATCATCGGCGTGGTGCCTGACGTGGACGATGAAAACATCATCCCGCAACCGGCCATGACGGTCTATCAACCGTCAGCGCAGGAAGGCTTTAATGGGCGTCTCTTTGTGCGCGCGCAAAATGATCCCTATGCGCTCGTTCCAACCATCACGCGGACAATCCATGACATGTCAGCAGATCAGCCCGTGGAGCGAGCCAGCTCGCTCGAAGACGTGCGCGCGGAAGTGCTGACGCCAGACCGCCTCAATGCCATTGTATTCGGCGGATTTGCCACGCTGGCGCTGTTGATTTCCGTTGTGGGCGTGGCGGGCGTTCTCGCTTTTTCTGTAAGCGGCCGCACGCGCGAGTTCGGAATCCGTCAGGCGCTGGGCGCGCAGCCGCGCAGCATTCTCGCCAAGGTGCTCTCCGAGGGGCTGGTGATTGCCAGCGCGGGCGTAGTCGCGGGAGTTGTAGTTGGCTTTGCCCTGGAACGAACCATCGGTAAGTACATTGGCGTGGTGCAATTGCCAGGTGTGCTGCCATTGATCGCGTCCGCTGCGGTGATTCTGGCTGCAGCCGTAATCGCATCTGCGTTGCCGGCTGCTCGCGCTGCACGAGTTGATCCGGCGGAGGCACTGCGATCAGAGTAATTTGCGGTCAGCAGTCAGTACTCAGCCAAGACGGTTTTACCGCAAAAAACGCAAAGTACGCAAAGTGCGCTGGGGGGATCGGTAGGTCTTGGTTTTCCGATCATTCGATCACCAGATCACGCGCGATCCCCCCGATGTTTCTTTCCGTGTCCTCGTGCCTCCGTGGTGGATGGAAATCTTTCCTGTACACTGATGCAACGCGGAAGCGCATGGGGTCCGGTGACCCTTCCGGTCTTCAAAACCGGCGAGAGTTAGCTTTGCTGGCTCTGGTGAGTTCGACTCTCACACGCTTCCGCCAAACCAACATCCTTATCTAAGAGATCCTTCGGCTCGCGTTGCTAGCTCAGGATTTCGCCTGCGGACTCTCCCCTTCGCAAATAACGCTCAGAGTCACGCCCGCAACCCGGCTCAAGTTCGACTCTCACACGCTTCCGCCATACTTTGTTTTCAATGGCTTAAGATCAACGCACGCCGCTCGCCAACCAGCGGTGCGGACATTTGCCAGCCGACCGTGCCTGAATGGCCATATTCTGCCATGTCCTTCGGTGGCAAGAAAGCGCACTTCATCGTTCCTTTCATTTGGGTAGATTGCTACCATTCAGCTTTAAACAAGTCAGGCCGGAGCAATATAAGGATGAAGAATCAGAGACGCGTTCGTTCACCCAGGTTTGTTGTGCCCAATAACGAGCAGGCGATTGTTTCAGTTGGCGCTGAAAAACTCAAAGGCACTCTTCATATGCTGTCCCTTACTGGTGGTACGGTTCGCATGGACAAGCGATTCGCTTCCGGCACATTCGCTGACATCGGGATACAAACTGCTTCCGGAACTTTCTCCGCTGCGATTGAGCTTTTGCCTATGGCGCGCAACAATGCGCAAGCTTTCCGCTTCATCGCCATGGGTCCTGTAGCTCGCAGCCGGTTAAATGACGGCCTGAGCAAAATGCGCGCGCAAGGATTCGCAGTAGAGAAAACTCCCTTGGACCAATTCCGTAGCCTGGCGCGACGCGTGCTCTCTGTTCGTTCCGCCAAATAAATTCTGCATCGTTACTTTCTCACGACGCCGTTAGTCTTCATCGGATAACGGAACCATCTACCACGCATTGAGTGCGCCTCGTCC
Organism: Terriglobia bacterium; assembly: GCA_020072645.1. NCBI lineage: Bacteria > Pseudomonadati > Acidobacteriota > Terriglobia > Terriglobia bacterium. Next base: position 154,298 of record JAIQGK010000011.1, on the reverse strand, counting down.
CGCCTTTTCTCGCTTCGTTCGACGACCGGGATATAATCTCTGCCGCAGCGCCGTTGCAAAAGAGGTCCTGATGCTTTCATCACCAAATTTCTGGATGTGTTTTGCCGGGCTCCTCTATCTTGCCGCCGGAGTTTTCATCCTTCGCAAAGAACTCGGCGCGGCGCGCGGATGGGACAAGCTCATCGCACTGAGCCCGGTCTTCATCGCCGTTTCGCTTGCCGTATTTGCGCCGGAGCATTTCCGCGGCCCACAGTTTGTCCAGAATATGGTCCCACGCTGGATGCCGGGGCCGCACCGGCCCTGGGTGTATTTAGTGGGATGCGCGCTGCTCGCCGCGGCCACCAGCCTTACCGTGCGCAAGTTCATGCGCTTGTCGTCCACGCTGCTCGGGTTGATGTTCTTTCTTTTTGTCTGCATGCTTTATCTGCCGTCCGCCCTCAGGCATCCTACAAGTCGATTCGCGTGGATCTTCGTCTTCAGAGATCTCTCATTTTGTGCGGGCGCATGGGCGCTTGCCGGACTGCTTAGCCGCGCGTCTTCGCCGCAAGTAGCAAAATGTAAGATCATATTTTCGCGCCTCGTCCTGGCGATTGCCGCAGTCTTCTATGCCGTGCAACATTTTCTTTATCCACGGTCCGTGCCAGATATTCCTTTGGAAAAACTCACGCCTTCCTGGGTCCCCTTCCCCAGCGCTTGGGGATATCTTGGAGGAGCGGTTCTGCTGGCCGCCGGAATCGCCCTCGCCCTGAACATAAAACCTCGCACCGCGGCAATCTCAATTGGCGCATGGATGGCCGCCGTTACTTTGTTCCTGTATCTCCCTACTCTGATTCTCGCCGTCATTGGTTCGACGCAGGAGATCAATGAAGCATTAAATTACTTCGCGGACACATTGCTCTACGCCGGAGCGGCCCTCGCACTGGCATCGGCCTTGCCGCGCGATGGCAAAAGAGCGGCCTGACAAAGCGCCCGTACTTGACCAGTGCAGCGCCAGGTTTTCAAGATCCCCTACGCCGCGCGGGAAGTGTTCCACATTACGTTCACGATCCACCAGCGAGCCCCGTCATCGAGCAGTTGGATACTGTTCACGCCGTGTTCAAAAGGTGGTCCGTCCGGGCTGCGGAGAGAGTCATAGAAGCTCAGCACGTGGGCGAAGTGGCCAATTGTTTCAGTCTGGCGGCTCGTTTCCCTCTCCCAGAAATCTTCCCGCGCAAATATGGGATCCACGCGGCGAATAAAATCTTCAGTACTCAGCAAACGCACGCTGGCCTTTTCTCCCGCAATGGAGACAACCGGCATCAACTGCCCGCCCGGCAGGATAAGTGACCGAAAGCGGTCCCAGTCTCGCGGCTGTCCCACCGCTCCGGAAACAGTTTCATAGAAGGCGTGCAGAATGGCATCGAGCGTAGCAACGTCGGACGGGCGGGGTGCAGGAGTGGACATATTCTTCCTTTGTATCAGACTGAATGACGCATGGCGGAATAAGTGTTGAGAGAATCTCTTTGTTCTTCATTTTCCTTATCGTCGATTCCCAATCCGCGTTTATCCGCAGTAAGGTTTTTACGAATCTTCGCGCCTCCGCGGTAAGGTTTTGCCTTTACGCGCCTTGCCGCTTGTCCTGGTGGTAAAGTTAGCTCATGGTCGGCGACACAAATCCTGAAAGCTTTGAGCAGATTGTAGAGTGGGCATACACCACCCTGCCCCAGAAGATCAGGCGTCTGCCGGATTTTCCAGGTATTCAAGTGGTTGACGAGCCTCCTCCGGAGGTATTCAAGGAGATGGCGGACCGGGAGAAATGGCGCCACGGAACTGAGTTGTTGGGCCTGTACAGCGGCATCTTCAGGACAAAACGGTCATTCGCCCAGTTGCAGTATGCCCCGGAACTGATCTTTGTTTTTCGCGGCCCCATTCTGCGCTGTTCAAAAGGAGATCTGCGGGCGGAAGTAAAACAGGTGGTCTGGCATGAAGTTGCGCACTGGCTCGGCTATGAAACCGAAGAACAAGTGGAAGCTCTGGGGTTATGAGATGTTTCGACAGTTATCTGCCCTGACCAACGGCTAGGGATCGTTCCGGTGGACCATTCCGAGAATTCCGCCGACGATCAGACCTAGCGTCCCGACCATCAACACGACAAAGAGGTTCCCCGACACAAGCGATAGCAGCCACCCCAGAGCTACTCCGACCACAATTCCGGTGACTACAAACTTAAAGATATTCTTCGCCACGGACTCTCCGGTTGGACAATGATAAAACTGAGAAAAAACAACGCTATTCTGGCAAATAAATGAATCCTCGCGCTGGCATTTTGTCCACGGACTGTACTCGCCCATCGCAGCCGTACAAGACCACTTTGGCCCCATAAACGTCGCCAGGGGCCGAACACATTCGGAGATCGGACAACCCAGGGTCTGACTGTGGCACTTTTGGCTGCATTCCTCTTCCTGAGGGTGGTCCACAATGAAGGAAAATGTCCTTTTCTGTCCAACCAGGTCCCCCCCGCAGGTCGAGCTCACATGTGTTAACGAAATATGAATTTTGATTTTCCTGGCATGCTGCAAATTCCCGGACTGGGCATGGCTGGACGCTTAAGGCGTCCCGGCCCGCAGCGCGGCAAGCATCGCCGTATCGGCGCGCACCTGCTCGGATTCCAGCCACTCGGGCTCAACCGTTGCCCCGGCTGAGACGAGAAGCGCGGCCACCTCGCACTGCTTCCCTTGGTTTCCTGCCGGTGGGTTGTAGCGGCCATAGACTGCCCATCCCAGCGGCGTCGAATTATATTTTTCGTCCTTGAGGTCTAGATCGGAGCCACTGATCAGCCTTTCCGCCAGCCGATGCTCACCCAGCAGCGCCGCCCAATGAAGAGCGGTCTCCCCAAAGAGTCCGCGTAGTTCAGGCCTTGCTCCCGCATCCAGCAACCTCAGGCCTACCTCTTCCGCCGCAAGGCTCGCGGCCCCGATAAGAGGAGTATCGCTCTTCTTGCCATCCTCACGGTCTCTCTGAAAGTCGAGGTCCGCTCCGGCCTGGATGAGCGCTTCAACCAGTGGCAGCTCCTTGCCCTTTTGCAGCGCGCCCTCAAACAGCATGTCTGAGACATAGTGGAGCGGATGCGTAAGGATGCAATCGTTCTCTCCCCAGCGGATAAGTTCATTGCCACGCGAGGGATCCTCGATAAGCAGACGCCGCAAGGTGTCAGCGTCTCCGTTTCGGATGGCTGTCTTCATGTCCATGGCATTCGCCATTATATTGCGGCTTGCCCGATCTTTTTCAGTCTGATGCCTGTTGAAACCTTTCCTAAACGTACTCGGCAGCCTTGATAAAGCCGACCGCTTTTTCCAAGTAATCCTCGGAGTTAGATTCTTCAGTGAAGTTGATGTACCCGGGAATCAATACAGCAGTATGCCCCACACGACGCCCGAATGTCATTAGTCCAAACCTGTACCGTTTCCGCGCCATTCGCGTGCTTCCGCATTAGACAAACTCACTCCGCCAGTGCAGAATGTTTCCCTCATCATGAACCTCACCACTGATCGCCGTTCGTTCCTCGCGTATTTTTCCTCGCTTGGGTTGACCTCAACGCTTTTTCCCGGCGTCTTATGGGCGCGTCTCTCTGAAGCAAAGCCGTCTGACGCAACGCTTTCGGAAACGCCTGCGCCCCCACTGACCAAAGACATGCTGCGCGATGCCGCAGCAGTCGCCGGACTTGAGTTCACTGACGAGCAGTTGGACAAGATGCTCAAGGGCACCAGCGAGAACACGGTGAAGCTGCGCGACTTGCGCAAGATCGAAATCGACAACAGCGTTGCTCCGCCGCTCTACTTCAACCCGGTGCTTCCGGGAATGAAGATTGATCGCACGCGCCGTCCGTTCCGCGCAAGCGCGCCGCCTCGCGTGCAGCGGCCACCCAACTTGGAAGACGTGGCCTTCTGGCCGGTGACGAGCCTGAGCGAGCTGGTCCGCACGCGGCAGGTGACTTCCGTAGAGCTCACTGAGATGTATCTGGCCCGCGCCAAGCGCTACACCCCGAAGCTCAAATGTTTTGTCACCATCACGGATGATCTGGCGCTGCGCGAAGCGCGCGAGGCCGATAAGGAAATTGCCGCGGGCAAATATCGCGGGCCGCTACACGGCATCCCCTATGGAATCAAAGACCTGTTCGCGGTGAAAGGATATCCCACAACCTGGGGAGCGGCGCCGTTCAAAGACCGCATCATTGATATGGACGCGACCGTGGTCGCGCGGCTGCGCGAAGCCGGCGCCGTGCTCCTTGGCAAGCTTGCCACTGGAGAATTGGCGCTCGATGACATCTGGTTCGCGGGACAGACGATGAACCCGTGGGACACATCGATGGGATCGCAAGGTTCGTCCGCTGGGCCGGGATCGGCAACCGCCGGCGGATTAGTGGGCTTTTCCATTGGCACGGAAACATTGGGCTCGATCCTTGCGCCGTCGGCCATTTGCGGCGTGACGGGGCTGCGCCCGACGTTTGGACGTGTCAGCCGGTACGGCGCGATGGCGCTGAGCTGGAGCATGGACAAGACCGGCCCCATGTGCCGCTCAGTGGAAGATTGCGCGCTGGTGCTCAACGCCATTCAAGGCGCGGACAATCTTGACCTTGCCGCCGTGGACGTGCCCTTTAACTGGGACGCCACGCTCGATGTTCGCAAGCTGCGCGTTGCATACCTGAAGGCCGCGTTTGAAAATACGCGCCAGACGCCGCAAGTTGAGGCCAATGATCACGCCGCGCTGGATAAGATTCGCAGCCTGGGAATCGAACTGGCGGAGTTCAAGCTTCCTGAAAATCCAAAGCTTGATCCTTCGGCCATCCTCAACGCTGAAGGAATTTCCGCATTGCGTGATCCTGTGGAGACGCATCCAGATCAGCTCGCGCGCCCGGATCGCATCGCCGGCCAAAATGCTTATCGCCTTTATCCCGCGGCGGACTACGTGAACGCAAATCGCGCACGCATGCTGCTGATGCAGGAGATGGACAAGCTCATGGCAAAGATTGACGTCTATCTGCTGCCTTATGACTACGCCGACTACACGCCCAATCCCGTGGCCGACCGCAGCACGGGCATCACCAATCTCACCGGACACCCGAGCGTCACACTGCCACACGGCTTTGATGAGAAGGGCCATCCGACTGGGCTGACGTTTATCGGGAGGCTGTTTGGCGAAGCGCAGATGCTGGCGGTGGCCAAAGCCTATCAGGATTCAACCGGCTGGCATCTCAAACATCCAAAGCTCTGAGAAAGCCAGGGCTTGGAGCCGAAGCTCGATTCATCGCTAGCGCGATGAACGTCTGCCTAAAGGCACGCAATTCGCCAACGAATCGCTACACGCTGATACTGCCAGTGGGCCAGTTCTTCAAACTGACCCACAATCGGGGTTTCGCCCGCTCACGCCCGCTTATCGCCTCGCGGTATAATCATCTTCTCCAATGCTTGGCCGTCGAGGGAGGCAAATCGTGTTCCGCAGAAGATTTTTCCTGGGTTGGGCGCTCCTTCTATCCACCGGCTTTCTATCCGCCATGGCCTTTGCTGCACCGCAAGAGCAGAAGGACCAGAATAAGCAAACTAAAGCCAAGCAAAGCGAAGACAAGCAGGCCGAAGACAAGCAAACGCAAGAAAAGCAAGTCGGAGACGATGACAAGTTCTACCACGGCAAAGGAATCAATGACCTGAATGCCATTGGCAGCCGCAATGTAGGCTGCAATCGCGGACTGGGAAATTGGTACACGCTGGACAGCCAGGTAAGAATGGGCCAGGAGTTTGCCCAGCAGGTGGAACAGACGCAACACCTGATTACCGACCCCGTGGTGAATGAATACGTAAACCGCCTGGGGCAAAACCTTGTGCGCAACTCCGATTCAAAGCTGCCTTTCACCATCAAGGTGCTGGACGTGGAAGATCCCAACGCTTTTGCGCTGCCCGGCGGCTACATGTTTGTGAATGCCGGAAGCATTCTGCTGGCCGACGATGAGGCCGAACTTGCCGGGGTGATGGCGCATGAGATTGGGCATGTTGCGGCCTGCCATGCGGCGCGGGAGTCCACGCGCGGGGCCTTTGCCCAGATTGCGATGATTCCCGTGATCATTATGACTGGAGGCATTGCGGGGATTGGAGCCAATGAGGCCGCGAACTTTGGGATCCCGGCTGTCTTCAGCAAGTTTGGCCGCAACTTTGAGGCCCAGGCCGACTACCTTGGGATACAGTACGCCTACAAGGCGGGCTACGATCCCAATGGCATGATCGACTTTTTTGAAAAGATACAAGCCATGGAGAAGAGACGCGCGGGCTTCAGGGCCAGGCTTTATGGGGACCATCCGCAAACGCCGGACCGGATCGCGCAATCGCAGCGCGAGATTGGCTCCATTCTGCCGCCACGCGACCAGTACATTGTAAGCAGCTCGGACTTTGAGCAAGCCAAGAAGCGGCTGGCGCTGGTGATGAAACACAAGCTGCAAAAAGACGGCAAGGAAGAGCAGAAACCAGACCTGCGCCGCACGGCTGGAAGCAAGAACCCGAACGATACATCCCCTGACCAAAACGGTAAGAGCCAGGACGATGACCGTCCGGTGATCAAGCGCAAGCCCAGCGACAAGTAAGCCGTTTATCCTTAACGGCCTTGCGGCTTCGATGCGGGTTGATTCCCGACGATAAAGCGGTTGCTTATGGGCGATTGGCCCCACGCAGAAGCTGCCGACGAGCGCAACCGAAGCAGCGCGAGCATCATCTAAATTTGTGACTGCCGTTCTCGCACGCGCCCAACCTCTCACGGCGGCAGGTTCAAGCTGGAGATCCTTATGGAAGGCGCCGGTTCCGGAGACGATCTTCTTCCTGGTGCATTCTGCAGCCAGAGCGGCATTTATCAGGTGATCCACAGCGCGCATCGGCAGCCGCACAAAGTCCTGCTGCGGGCGCGCGATCTGTTCCCGCGATGTAAGGTTTGCGGTGACGCAGTGCGCTTCCGGCTGCTAAAGCAAATCAGTACGCTATCGCCACCGCGAGCAAAACGCGTGCGCAAGAAAAGCGCGGGGCGCTAATCTGAACAACCGATCTAAACAGTGATCGCCACAATGAATCGTAGCAAATGCTCTGCGGCCAGGTTTGATTCGCGTTTCTTCGCGTTGATTCGCGGCTGGTTCGGTCACACCAGATGCACATTTGGCTCGGCTTCAGGCGCGACGACGCCTTCCGGCAGGCGTCCACCGTTGTATTCAGCCAGCCGGTTCTTCCACTTTAGAAAATCCGTGATCGTCTGCGGCTCAATGCGGACTTCCACGCGGCGCAGGCTGGCCAGCAGCAAATTCATTTCCCACATCAGGCCGGTCTGGCTGCGCTGGGCCTGGCGGCACGGCTTCACCGCCATGCGAACTTCGCGTCCTTTGCATTCCAGCAGTCCCCATTTTGGCGGCAGCTCGCCGGCGCAGACAAGGCCTTGCGGCGCGAGATAGAAGCGCTCACAGCCCATGGCCAGCTCAGGATCTTTGCGGAAAGGCTTTTCCTGGTCGGCAAAAAAGTCAGCGCGCGACACCTTGCATTCCACCACCACGGAGCGGCACTTGCCCTTCCAGGCGATCACGTCGGGCGTCTCGCCGCTGGCGCAAGACTGCTCTGACAGGACGATTCCACAACGATATCGGGTGCGAAGCCACTGCTCGGCCATCCGGACAAGCTGCTGATGGGTCATGAATGATGTTGTAACGCAGAATGCGGCGCAGGGAAAGTATTTTGAAAGAGACGGGCTCACCGCGGAGGCGCTGAGACGCGGAGAAAAGCAAAACTTTACCCCAGATTAGTATCGCTCGGTGTTTCAATTTGGATTTTTTGGCAATTCCGCGATTTTGGCAATGTTCCCGAATCCGCTTTTATCCGTGTTAATCCGCAGTCAGTTCCGTTCCGCTCTACCTCCGCGCCTCGATGGTGATATTCTTCGCCCCATGAATCAGCGACAACAAAGTGGCATGGCCAAAGCGCCGGCGATATTGCTTTTGCTGGCTGTGGCGATCTTTGCAGCCGGCGCGGTGCGCTACTATCGGCATGAAAACTTCTCTTTGGCGCAGGCGGGCTATTGCCTGGTTGCGGTGCTGGCATCGCTGGTGGTCCTGCTGGTTTTTGATTACACGCTCCATCATGCCAAGATCGCGGCAGTGATGGTGCTGATTTTCGTCGCCCTGTTTCTGGTGGCCAGCCCGGCGTTTTGTGTGGGTATGGGACTGGGGCTGGCGGGAATGGCGATTGTGCAGAGGCGAGAATAAGACCTTATTACTGATCAACACTGATCCCACTGATCTGAACTTGCCATGATCGCCAAAATCGCAACATTTGAGGATCGGAAGCGGAAGCCTACCGCGGAGGCGCGGACAAAATCAGCTGAGCAAAAATCGCAGGCGAGGGCGCCTGCGCTCCACAATTCATTTCCAATAAAAAAAGAGGCCGCCTTTTTTTGCGACCTCTTAATCAATCAACAGCTTACAAATGTTACAAACCGTTTTACTGGCAGGCTGACGAAGACGCTCCGGCCAATGAATCGCAGAACCTGGCCTGGGGCGCTCCGCCGGCGGCGCCGGTAGCTGGGATAGTGATTGTTTGTTCCGTCAAAACTCCGTTGTTCACCACTGCGCCGTTCGGCACGGTGAGTGAAGGATGATCAAAGGGCGCGCTCTGGCTGCGCACTCGCTCATCGGTAAGCGACTTCAGGAAAGCGACGACCGCAACTTTATCGAGCGGACCAAAGCTTGCCCGTTCAAGATTGGGGTCCATGTCCGCGGACGGGAAATCACCGCGGCGGCTGTAGAAGTCAACCACCTGGCCGAGCGTGGCCTGGCCGCCGTTCACAAAGAATGGAGCGGTCAGTTCGACGTTGCGCAGGCTGGGCGTCTTAACTGCTCCGCCCACAGCAACCGGCGCACCGGCTGGGACTGCAGTTCCGGTGACCTGTCCCATGGAAGCGAGCTGAGCGACTGAGAGCGAGGCTAATCCAGAAGGATCAGAGGCCGCGATTCCCATGTCGTCATCAGTGGGACGAACGCCGATGTTGTGGAAGCCGATGTCATGCCAGCGTCCGCCGGGCAGTTGCTCAACCACCGAGCCGCCGTGGTGCAGAACATTGGATACCGTGGCATCAGTAAACTCAGCGCCGTTGTGGCAATTGATGCAGCCGCCTTTACCTTCAAAGCGATTCAGGCCGAGCTGCTCAAGCGAAGTAAGAGCAGAGCGGTTGCCTTCCATGAACTGGTCAAAGCGTGAGCTATCTGAAACCAGGGTTGACTCATACATCTGGATAGCTACTCCCCAGAACATAGAGAAGTTGTACTCCATCTGTGAGTATTCATCAGTATTTTGTGGCGTACCGTTGAATAGTATGTTGCTATTCGCATCAACTACTACATTAGAGCTCCACCACTTGGGCTGGAAAGCTGCCTTGATCATGGAGATATAGTTTGTAGTCAAGCCGTTGGCAGGAGCCGCGCTCAAGCTGCCGAGAACGCTATCATCTGGGGCGACCTGTTGCAGCGCCAGCGGAGTGAGCATGAGCATCTTCTTGCCCATCTTCACAAACGGACGTCCTGCAGCAGACATTTCAACGTCGCTACCCGGAGGTCCAACAGCCTGCGATGCCAGCGCAGAGTTCGAGAGACGAAGCGTGACCTCGATAGTAGCGTTCGGGTTGCTGGGATCGACCGAGATTAACTTTGCGCTAGGATCACCGGCGCCAAAAGGATTCACGCCGTTAAAGGTCTGTTGCGCGCGGCCGTCCCAGAAATTGCGGTAGTTGAAAACCGCATTGATTACAGGAGGCGCGTTGCGCGGAGTAGAACGGCGCACGTTCAGCGTGCCGCCATTACCGTCAGAGATGCTCCAGACAGGATCGGCGACGCCAGTTTCGTTTTCCGCGGCCTGGCCAAGCACCACATCATTAAAGTTGTTGCGGAACACACCCTGCGACCCCACGATGTTGTTGTTGTCGCGAGTAGAGGTGTGTAGAGGAAAGTCACTCAGGCTGAGAGCATAGTTCGGTCCAAAGCCTGCGTGGAAAGTAGTTGAATCCGCCGCGGGATTGCCGTTGCCATCAACGCGACGCAAGCCAGGATCAGTCTGGTTGGTGGTGCGGCTGTCCGCGCCAGCATTGAAATGGCAGGTAGCGCAGGCTGTCTGGCCGTCGCTGCCAAATTGCATTTCCCAGAAGAAAGCCTTGCCCAGAGCGATGGCCGCGTTCTTGTCCTGGATCAGGTCGGCAAGCTCAGCCGCGGTTGGCCCGGGGACAGTAATGGTTTTTAGCGAAGCAAGGCCACGGCCATCATGACCGCCTGCCCCATTTCCGCCACCACCATTTCCGCCTTTACCACCGCCATTGCCACCATTTCCTCCGCCGCCACCATTTCCACCTTTGCCGCTGCCGGTGCCGCCTCCATTATTGCCGCCGCCACCTTGATCGCCACCGCCATTTCCGCCTTTGCCTTTTTGTCCGCTGGCCTGGACGCCGCCATTTCCACCCCTACCGCCCTGGCCGCCATTGCCGTTGTCTTGACCGCCACCACCTCCGCCGCCTTTGGCAGAGAGATAGGTGACACTGAGTAGTGTGATCGCGCAAAGAGAAAGTATCAGCACGACCAATTTTTTGAGTTTGCTTTGGGAAAGCATTTGAAGCGCTCCTTGTGTGCTCCACTGACCGGACAATGCGTGTGGTGAACAAGATGCTTCGTCGGCTGACGAACACTGCTGCATAGCCAAAGTAAAAACTGGATAAATTAAGCGTGAAGCTGCGGGGCCGGAAACCCAGTTCTTGCCTTACATTGCCTTCAGTGACCTTCAGCGCCGTCGCACCACGGCACTTGTTGAGGGTCCTTGTTTTTTGTGGCTGCCCTACATCCACCGGAAGAATGCACTTCCCGCGGATGACCAAAGCATCCACCCGTCGATACCCGCTCAGAGTGCGCCCGCCAACTTAGGACTTCATTAAGGCCGTATTAAATTCTTTAACAAATCGTATTCCGTTATATTTTTCTGCGCTCCTCCGTACACAATGCAAAACCCTGCACAATCCCCCCCCGATCGCCGGTGCGTCGCGCCTCTGGCCGCGCCAGGAGAGCCTCATCATCAAACATGCTTCAATGTCGGTGCGACGCGGGACAGGCAGGAAGTTCGGCAATAGATAAGCTTCCATTTAGGGCACGGGGACGTGGAGAAGCGTCGCTAGAGAAATGGCTAGGAAATCATTAGGGCAACATAGAAGTTATGCATACTTGAAGTTAGTCAAAGACTACATCTCGCCGGCTCTCAGATGGATTGCTCAATCCTCTTTTATTATTCTCAGTCGCGCCTAGCTGAAACCTTGCCGATATTGTGAGCGAGGTCTCTTATCCGCGATCGGCATCCGCCAGCAGCTTTCCCAGGTTGGGTTTGTGCTTATCTTTTTTTGCGTGCTTCTTGTTCTCCGCGCGCTTCACTGGTGGAGGAGTCCCCAGCACAGCCCGCGACGCCGCCTTTACCGCGCTCGTCGCACTAAATTTCTTGAGCTTCTTCTTTTTTGGCACGATAGCTATTTAACCACGAATGCGCAAAATCACTGGAGGCTTTCCAAAGTGTTAGCCGTTCCGACGTCAAAGAGAACTTTGATTGAAGACTTCCCCATTCGAAATCAATCTCCACGCCACATTGCTCAACACGCCATTTATGTGGATGCCATAAGATTCTTGATCAAGCCAGGCCGCATTTTCAACGCATCCTGCGCCGCCCATTGCCGACTTGTTCGCGTTGCTGTTTACAAACTAGTCACTTGTCGCCCGCTCCCATCCCCATTTATAAAATTTAGCCACACCCCTTAAGAAGTTGGTTCCCTGAATTTCTCCGCGCAACAAGCTACACAAAATCTGCTTCAAGGTGAGTTCATGAAATTTGCCAAGTGGTTACAGCTTTTCGCCATCATTTTTGGAGTCAACACCCTGCTTTTGGCTCAGTCTGCTCCTAACCTTGAGAATGGATTCAAGCCCTATGGGTCCTATGAAGGCAGCCAGCTCGATACAGTGAACCTCATGAACGGCAATGTGATTTTCCACGCGCCGCTGACGCCGGAAACTCCGCAGCGCGGCTCTCTCAAGGTTTCCAACACCCTCTATTCGACGTCGCAAGACTGGCAGGTGGTATGCAACCCCGGCTGCAAGTGGGCCAAAGGCGGAGCCGGGATATTTCTCCAATCCTCGCCCTTCCTGAAGCTGCACCGCACCATCGAGATGAACCATATCTACGACAACCTAGCCGTGCTGTATGCGTACGACTACAGCATCACCAGCGAGAGCGGCAGCGTCCATAAGTTGCACGGGGTAGCCGGCACAGAAGACCAATACGGCGAGCCCACGCAGTTCGATTCAATCGACCTCACTGGTTTTCATCTGGCAATGAGCAATCCCGATGGTTCCACCGGCGTCTTGCAGGATTTCACTGTCACCGATCGAAGCGGGAACAAATTCGAAGGAACATTTGCCGGCGGCCATTGCACCAAGGCGGGAAACTATTTGCTGAGCGGAGGGCTCACCGGAGGAGTTTTCGCACCCATGCAGGACGATGCATCGGTCGGCGAGCAATATTGTTCGGAGTTCGGATTCCCGAGCCTGATAACAGACAGCAATGGCAATCAGATTTCCATGACAGGCACGGGGACTATTGACACTCTCGGGAAGCCGCCTGCTCTGATGGGTGGTCCCGGCGGCAGCACCACGGATTTTTCCGGCTGCGTGAGCCCTTATGCAATCAGCAGCGCCTGGTTCAACAGCTATCAGGACCCGAACGGAGTATCCCAAACGGTAAAAACCTGCTTCTCCTTCGTTCCCATCCAGACGGCTTTCAATGTTTCCGGCGTGGCGGAAGACGCCAGCGATTCCACCTGGCAGTTTGTTGGATTGATGAGCGTAATCCTGCCGAATGGAACATACTGGGGATTCACCTACGATAATTACGGAGAGATAACCTCAATCCACCTGCCGACGGGCGGAAGCATCTCTTACGCATGGACGACGGTCAACTATCTCGGCTGCGGCGGTGGGGCATATCCATACAGTCGCGCTGTCCAAACCCGCACTTTGGATGATGGCCTGGGGCACACCTCCGTTTGGAGGTATAACTGGGGTCCCCTTTCCGGCGGCATGCGTGTGAACACCGTGACAGATCCCGCGGGAAACGATATGGTTCACACTTTCACTGATCTGAGCGCAGCTGCCGGACTGGGGCCTGGCTGCCGCCTTTACGAGACCAGTACGGTTCAATATCAGGGCGCCGCCGGCAGCAACAATAAGCTGCAGCGCGTAGATACCTCATACTCGTCAACCAGCATGTTGACGGACGACGGCACTGGAACTACCCAACTTGGGAACGTTTTTGCCACTGACGTGGTGACCACGGTTTATCCCAGCGGCAAGGTCAAAAAAGTACACAAAGATCCCGATCCCGGCCTGGGAGCAGGGCTGCCCAGCTTCGGCAACGTGATCAAGGAGCTTGATTATGACTGGGGAGCAAACGCACCCGGCCCCGTGTTGCGCGAAACCGACACGATCTTCCAATGGCAGAAGACTGACGCATCCGGCAATCGCCCTTACCTAGCGGCTCATCTTCTCGATCTGCCCGCTTCCACCATCACCATAGACCCGAGTGGGGCAAACCCCAAATCGAGTTGTCCGTTGGCAGTCACCTCGACAGGGACTACGACCACAAACTGCCTGACTGAAACCGATTACGTTTATGACGAACCGGGATATCTGACCACTCCCACGCCGGCCATCACCACCCAGCATGTCGCGGCACCCTGGAGCGTTCGCGGAAATCCGACCACGGTGAGCCATTGGCTCAGTTCCAGCAACAGCTTTATCTCCAGCCACACCAACTGGTTCGACACGGGAGAGCCATATCAGGCGATTGATCCGCTGGGGCATACCACAACCCACAGCTACGACCCATTCTATGTGGGAGGTTATTCCACCCAAACCTGCTCGCCCTCGACCAGCGGTGTGGCACACTGCGTAAGCGGAACCTACGATTTCAACACCGGCCTTCTTACCAGCCTGACCAATGAAAATGCCACGGCACAGGCCAGCGGCAACACCCCCGGTGATGCCGCCCACACCACAACGTTTCAGTATGACCAGCTGCTTCGTCCCAGCAAATCCATTGCTCCGCCTGATCCGGGCAATGGCGGCGCGCAGGCACAAATCACGTTGACCCATTCCGATTCGCTTCCCTGGACGCTGACCCTGCAAAAGTCGGTCACTACCGCGCTCTCAACTCCTCCAGCAGCAGCTATGACGGGTTGGGACGCGTTTTCCAGACCCAGCACGTCCTGCCCAATGGCACATCCACGGTAACTACCACGTTTGATGAAGCGCACAGCCAGACGATCGTAACGAACCCTTACTTCAGCACCGCCGACCCTACATACGGCAGCACGACAACTCTCTCTGACGCGTTGGGCCGGGCCATTCAGATAACGGAGCAGGACGGCAGCATCAAGAAAGTCGATTATGACGTGGTGGCGCTTTCCGGGGCCGCGGGGAATTGCACGCTTACAACTGATGAAGCGAATAAGGTGCGCCGCACCTGCACAGACGGCGTGGGGCGGCTGGTGGAAGTGGATGAGCCGAATGCCGGAGCCGCCGCGACCTATGCGCAGGCCACAATCACCATCGGCGGCATCGGCGAGCAGTCCAATCCTCTTCCCGCAGCTTATGGATCCGGTTATGTCGACATCGGCGGAGTAGAAGGTACTTTCCAAAGTTGTACTGATCCATTGCCGCCCCGGCAGCCTGTTTGCAACACGGCCTATGACCTTGGAACAGTTTCCATCCAGGTTGGGTCCTATCCGGCGAAGAGCGCTAATTTTGGCAACAGCACCACCACGACAGCCACTGTGGCCTACGCTCTAGCTGCGGCTTTTCACAATGACACTGCGGCCCCGGCGGATGGCGCTATTTCACCCACCAACTCAAGCCGCGTTGTGCTTACCGCACGCAATGCTGGTAGCGCTGGAAACTACGCTCTTTCCGCCAGTCCCTTGCAACCCGTGGCCCCGGATTTTTATGGAACACCGTCCGGCGCGAGCTTTACTGGCGGCCGCGATGCCAGCAGCAGCCCCGATACCGGAACCGTCACTATCACGGTAAACGGCACCCCCTACCAGACCACTTACGGCGGGGCTGACAACTTTGCCACTATCGCGCAGAGGCTTGCAAGCCTGATTAGCGCCGGCAGCCTGGCCAATGCTTCAGCTTCCGGCGCGACCGTGACCATCACGGCAAAGTCTGCCGGCCCCGGCGGCGATTACTCATTCACGACCTCTTACTCCTATGACAGCGCGCATTTCGGGCAGCCGTCGTTTATCCCTTCCCCGATCAGCGGGGCAATGGTCGGTGGTTACAATGCCGCGGTTATTGACAACCAGCCCTTCCGCACGTTCTATGCCTATGACGCTCTGGGCAATCTGTTGCGTGTGGACCAGAAAGGCACCGCGCCCTCAGACAGCACACAGTGGCGCACCCGCACATTTACTTACGATTCGCTTTCTCGGCTGCTTACGGCCACTAATCCTGAATCCGGGACGATTACATACTCTTACGATGCGGACGGCAATCTGCTGCAGAAGACCTCGCCCGCGCCCAACCAGACCAGCACGGCGACGCAGACCGTAAGCTACTGCTACGACGAACTGCATCGTGTCACGGGTAAAGGCTACGGCGCGCAGAGTTGTCCACTGGCCACGCCCGTTGTAACTTACGTTTACGACTCCGGCACAAATGCCATTGGCAAACTGACCTCACTCACTGACCAAGCTGGAACAGCCGGCTACACATATGACATTTTGGGAAGACTCACGGCGGAGACGCGGACGCTCATTGGCGCAAATAACACCTCCATCCCCAAAAACCTGAGCTACTCATACAATCTCAACGGTTCACTCAAGACCCTCACGTATCCCAGTGGCAATGTGGTTACTTACACGCCCGATGCTGCCGGTCGAACGCTTTCAGCCATTGACAGCGGCAACGGGATCAACTATGTCACCGGCGCAACATACGGCCCGGACAGCGCGCTTACAGGCTTCATCAGCGGCTACAGCGCAACATTTGCCGGGATCACGAATGCGTCCACTTATAACAAGCGTCTTCAGCCGGTGAACATGTCGGCCAATGCACCCAGCCAGACTGTCTTCTCCATTGGCTATGACTTCCACGTGGGCAACGGAACATCTGGCGTGGATAATGGCAACGTCTTTGGCATCACGAATTACAAAGACACCACACGCAGCCAGACGTTCACGTATGACGCGCTGAACCGGCTCGCCTCGGCCCAGAATGCGGGAACCGACTGCAGCGTCACCGTTCTGGGTGGTCTGAAGAAGTTCTGGGGCAACACCTACGCCTATGACGCCTGGGGCAACCTGCTCAACAAAACCAAGATCGGCACAGCCTGCGCCGGAGAAAACCTCAGCCTCACCGCCGATGCCCACAACTGGATTCACGCCACCGGCGGCTCTGATTACCAGTATGACGCGGCGGGCAACATGACGTTCAACGCTACACCGCCCACGCAGACTTACACCTACGACCAGGAAAACCGACTCACCGGCGCTGCCGGATACGCCTACACCTACGACAGTGACGGCAACCGGGTACGCAAATCAAGCGGCAGCACCGGAACGCTCTACTGGTATATGACGCCAGGAATCGTCGGCGAAAGCGATCTGAGCGGAAACCTGACCGATGAATATGTTTTCTTCGGCGGCGAGCGCGTCGCCCGCAAGAGCACCAACGGCGTTTTCTATTACTTCTCTGATCACCTCAAAACCGCTTCGGTAATTACCGATTCCGCTGGCAACATCAAGAGCGAATCTGATTTCTATCCCTGGGGCGGCGAGCTTCAGTTCGTTGCGAACGACTCCAACCACTACAAATTCATAGGGAAAGAGCGGGATTCAGAAACACAACTCGATTACTTCGGGGCAAGGTATTACTCGAATGGTTTGGGAAGGTGGGTTTCGGCAGATTGGAGCCCGACGCCGATTCCGGTGCCGTATGCCGATTTTGGCGATCCGCAATCGCTAAATCTCTATGGATTCGTCGGAGGAAATCCGGCGAGCAAGGCGGATCCGGACGGACATGATTGGCAGCTGGCGCTCGCCGGTGGAGGGACACTATCAGCCCTTACAGAGAGCGCGCCTCTCTGGGCGAGTAACCCCATCGGATGGACGGTCGTCGGGGTGGCAGCTGTGGCCGCAATCGGATATGTGGCTTATGAGCATTATCACGGCGACAAGGCGCAGCCAAAAGTAGCGGATAAAACCGCGCCCGCTGGAGCTGTGCCTGGAACTCAGACAAAGACAGACACGCAACCGGTAGTGCACGAGGTTGATCCCGCTAAGACTCCTCAAGCTGCAGACCACGTAAGGGATGCCCAAGCAAAGGGACAACCGAAGGTAGTCACGGTTGGCACCCGTGCCGATAAAGCCGCTCGGAGAAGAGATGCGCTAAAAGGTGTTCCTGTAGTTGATGGGAAGCATCGAAATGAGTATCCTCCTGCTTGGTCTGCGGAAGGGGGGCAGGGAGCAGACGTAAGGCACATAGATCCACCCGACAATATGTCAGATGGTGGATCAATGGGGCAAACGGTTAAAGATCTGCCAGAAGGCACAAAAGTAGAAATCAAGATAAAGGATACTCCAAAATGACGCGGTTAGAAGAACTGCTTTCAATCAGTTCGGAAGCTCTAGGAGGGGTGCCACGGAACCGACATCTCTGTTTTGAGGATTATGTTTTGGGAACCGAGCTCTTACAACTGCTAGAGCAGAAAAATGGATTTTATGCTTTTGAGCAAGCTTTGCATGTTTTTCCGCTTGAATCTGATGTAACAAATACGATGACCATGGAAGATTGGAATTCGAAGACGCTCTGGTTGAGCTCTTACAAAGGATTGGCAGACGGTCTCTTATTTTTTGGGGAGGATATTTTTGGAGACCAATTTTGTTTGGCGAAAGAGAAAGAAGGCGTCCTACGATTTGACGCGGAAAGAGGCGAAGGGACTGTTATCAGCGATTCACTCGAAAGTTGGGCTGATCTCCTTCTTTCGAACTACCACGTAGAGACAGGCTGGCCACTTGCAAGTGAATGGCAAAAACAGAATGGTCCACTTCAGCTTGGAGATAGATTGCAGCCAAAGGTGCCTTTTATCTGTGGCGGGGATTACTCGGTACAAAACCTGTCGCCGGGTGATGCAGTTCAAGGAATGTTATTCAAGGGTGAACTTGCAGTGAAACTCAAAAACCTGCCAGATGGCACGGCCATTGAGCTTCACGTGAAGGGCGACAAATGATGGCGGTAATGCGTCCCGTCTTTCCTGCTTTCGCTTCATGCCTGAGACGTGCGGACCTGCGCTAAGCGGGTGCTATAAAAGAGAATATTCGTGAAAGTTTGCGATTAGATGGCGGTTCATGCCGAAAGGATTGCGCTGCTTTCATTGCCAGTAGTTCAACGGAACCTTTTCATCTGTAGTTGCGTCGCCGCAATTTATTTCCCAAGATACTTGGTATCATGCAGCATTTACATGTCATCCGAATACTAATTTTCATAACCGCCGTAATCGTTTGGCCCAATTTGAGTGCCGCTATGAGTTCAGACACTGAGCTTTTTCTGATTGACGAGAGCGTCTTGAGCGGGCGGGTTATTCCTGCAATCTCAGATTTCCTTGTTCATGGTGATTCCACTGCCGCGAAACAACTTGTTCGCGAGGCGATATCAAGTCAGCAATTCCAGACAACGCTCAGGAGCCCTGCCACTGGCGATCGGATGACTGCGGAGTATCTCGCCAATGGCAGCAAAGAGTTGTTGGAGGGACAATTCCCTAAAGAAATGCTCGATGACACGGGCGAGATAATACGAGATCGGGAGGCAATCCGCAGACGACAGACCGAGACAATCCTTAACCCTTTTCTCGTTCTTTTCATTTGTTCTTGGTCCCGAAATGGGCGTCAAATTCGTATTGCCTTGAGTCATGGCCAGCTCACGGATTATCTTCGGTCAAAATCGCGCTGGATGGATGATATGCTGGGGTCTTCCAATGAACTTCTATGGAATGCACCAGAGATGCCCTTTTCTATTGGAGGCGAGGCCAAACTTCTCACAAAGGAGGAAGCGAGGATATTATTAGGCAAACTTAGAACTGTACCACCACCCTTACATGGCTCCGAGCTCATTGAAGAATATGAAGCCCTTAGGCAACTCTTGCAAATCGCAGCGCGGAATCCTCGTTTTCGCGTGTTAATTCGAACGACCTAGTGCTGAGTCCATGTGCGGGACACGAACAATCCAATTGCGGGGAGCCTGGCTTGGAACAAAGCACGGCAATGAACAATGGCGAGAGGCACAACAATTGGAAGGGAGGGATTATCAAAAAAAAGTTTAACGACAGAATGAATGCAACATCACAAGCATGTAGCGATGGATCAGCAACTATCGCTGATTGCTCTCCTGCCCGACGGTGGTGCTAGAAACTTTTCCTCGTCCCAAGCCAGTTAACCGCCTCGCTGCATTTCTCCGTAGTCTCCGCGCCCTCTGTGGTTGATAATAGGATCAAATGGACGAGCGAGATTTTTTCGACGAAAAAGAATCCAAGAAACCCCACACGCTCACGTGTCCGCACTGCCGCCAGGCTGGCGAGTATGAACTCTCATGGCTGGTGCGGACCAAGAAGAAGCAGCTTTCCGGACGCGCCGACGAGCGTGACCGCGCCAAGTTCGCCAAGGCGCAGTCTTACATGGTCCGTCGCGACGACATGGTCATGTGCAAGAACATCCGCTGCCGCAAGCGCTTTGAAGTTGCCGGAGTGCAGTCGGTCGCGTTCCTGAATTAGAAGCAGGCGCAAGTGCTCGCAGCCATCGGGAGAATACTCAGGTAAGGGTCTCGAACGGTTTCGGCATCCGGCGCATGTCCAGAAATCTGAAATTCCTGCCGACGGATCTTTCGCCCCTCATCCAAAGAATTCCTGCGCTCATCTCCCCGATTTAAAACTCTTCGGCACCAATTGAATTTCAAGACGGTGGTTTAAATTCCCGCTCCACAGCCGTGCCTTATGAGCGGGTTTAACACTCTTCGGCATCAGTTGAATTTCAAAAATGTTTGGCCACAATTTGCCGGTCACAAACAGTCGCTTATGAATTGAATCGTAGGCTATGCCGTTCAGCACCGCGCCATCCTGGCGGCGGTAAACAGGGCTGAGCAGGCCCGTGAGATCAATCCATCCCACCACTTTGCCGCTCTGCGGAGAGATGCGGGCAATCCGATCAGTCTGCCACACGTTGGCAAAGAGTTGGCCTTCCACAAACTCCAACTCATTCAATTGCTCAACGGGAGTAGCGCCGTCGCGCACGGTGAAACGCCGTTTTTCTTTGAGCGTTGTGGCGTCAAGCACGCGGATCTCGGCTGTGCCGTCGCTCATAAAAAGCTCATTGCCCCTTGAGGCCAGCCCCCAGCCTTCACCGGGATAAGAAAACTGGCGCAGCAGTTTGAAGTCGCTCAGGTTATAGACAAAGCCAATGTGCGACTGCCACGTAAGCTGAATCACTTTGTCTTTCACAATGGCAATGCCTTCACCAAAGTATTCGCCGGGCATGTCCACATGCCGCACCACTTCCCCGGTTTCCAGGCGGACTTTTCGTAGTGACGATCGTCCGTTCAGTCCCGTGCCTTCATAGAAAAAGCCGTCATGGTAAACCAGCCCCTGGGTAAAAGCGGCGGGATCGTGTGGATAGTCGCGAATGACTTTGAACGTGTATTCAGGCGGACGTCGCGGCCCAGGCGCGTGAGACGACTGGCCGCCAATAAATTGCGCTGGTATGGTGAACACCAAAGCTATAGTCAGGACTTTGCGAATCAGATTCCCCCAAGGTGCCATTAAAAAATAGCGGAGAGCATCCTCTATATTAGGTGACATTTTCTCGTAGCGTTGGTGTGTGACATTATTTTGGAGCATCTTCATGTCCCTTCCCCCAGTTGCGCGCACTCGTTTCGCGCTGATACCTTATTCTTTAGTCCTTTCATCCCTTCCCAAGGAACAACGGAAACAAAAGTGCCCAAAATTCAGCGTGCAATCCTTAGTGTTACTGATAAAACCGGGCTGGTGGAGTTTGCCCAGAAACTGGCCGCACTCAACGTGGAACTGGTTTCCACTGGAGGCACGGCCAAGCTGCTCCGGGAAGCCGGCATCACCGTGAAAGACATCTCCGATCTCACTGGCTTTCCTGAGATGATGGATGGCCGGGTAAAAACTCTCCACCCCAAGGTTCACGGCGGAATCCTGCATATCCGCGGCAATGCCGGCCACGTTGCGGCGGCCAAAGAGCACGGCATATTGCCGATTGACATGGTCGTGGTCAATCTGTACGCGTTTGAGAAAACCGCCTCCAAACCTGGCGTGCACTTTGACGAGGTGATCGAAAACATCGACATCGGTGGCCCGTCGATGGTGCGTTCCGCGGCTAAGAATTTTCGTGACGTGGCGATTGTGACCTCGCCCTCTGACTACGCAGCCATCGCGCAGGAAATGGCCAGTTCCGGCGGAGAACTTGGGTTGGCGACGCGCTGGCGGCTGGCGCAGAAAGCGTTTGCCACCACCGCAGCTTATGACAGCGCGATTGCCGCCACCCTGGCCGGCACTTCCCTGAGTGAAAACGCCAAGGACTTTCAGCTTCCTGCATCAACCGCCAATAATGACTTCCCTGCTGTCCTGCGCTTTGGACTGAACAAAGCCATGGATCTGCGTTACGGAGAGAACCCGCACCAGCGCGCGGCCATGTATTCAGATGGCTCAGGCGCGGGCGTGGCCAACAGCAAACAGCTTCAGGGCAAGGAACTTTCATTCAACAACATTGTGGATTTGCAAGCGGCGTGGGACTTGGCGCAGGAATTCGAGGAAACTGCATGCGCCATCATCAAACACACAAATCCTTCAGGCTGCTCCACGGGAAAGACCTTGGTTGAAGCTTACCTTCGCGCCAAAGAAACTGATCCGGTTTCGGCCTTTGGCGGCGTGATCGGCGTGAACTGTGTGATTGATGGCACAGCCGCGGAAGAGATGGCCAAACTTTTCTTCGAGGCCATTGCCGCGCCTGGTTATTCACCGGAAGCGAAGGAAAAATTTGCGGCCAAAAAGAACCTCCGTCTGGTCGAGGTAAAACCAAGTACGCAAAAGTTTGCCATGAAGCAGGTTTCCGGCGGCATGCTGGTGCAGGATGCGGACATAAGGCCTTTGACTCAAGCCGATCTTAAGGTCGCTACCACGCGCCAGCCCACTCCAGAAGAGGTGCGCGCTCTGCTGTTTGCCTGGAAAGTCTGCAAACATGTGAAATCAAATGCCATTGTTTATGCCCGGGAAGGTCAGACTGTAGGCGTGGGAGCAGGCCAGATGTCCCGTGTGGATTCATGCAAGATCGGCGCCATGAAAGCGATCTTACCTTTGCAGGGTACAGTGGCCGCTTCAGACGCCTTTTTCCCGTTTCCGGACGGTGTGGAAGAGATTGCCAAAGCCGGGGCCACGGCCATCATCCAGCCCGGCGGCTCCATGCGCGACCAGGAGGTCATTGACGCGGCGAACCGCCTGGGGCTGGCTATGGTGCTCACAGGTGTGCGCCACTTCCGTCACTAGTCAAGATTTGTAATCTGCTGCCGAAAGGGCGGAACTAAGGTCTAGAATTAGAAGAGGTGAATAGGCGCTACCGGAAATGGCGCCTGTGCATCCAATTAAAAAGGTGTTTTCGGTTCGCTCTATGACTTTCATAAAAAATCGCATTTTTCTCTCCGGGCTGCTTCTGCTCACAACCACCAGCGTATTTGCCCAGCAGAACGCGCCAAAGTCTCAGCCGCCTGCTAAAGCTGCGCCAGCAAAGAAAAATGCCGCTCCCGCACAGCAGGCGCCGGCTGCCAAGACCACACCCGAGCAGCCCAAAGCGGACAAGAAGCCTGACCAGGCCGCCGCTTACTATCATTTCTCCCTGGCGCACATGTATGAGGAAATGATGGCGATGTACGGGCGGTCGGAATTCGCCACCAAAGCCATTGAAGAGTACCGGCTGGCCATCGAGAACGATCCTTCTTCAGAATATTTGAATGCGTCGCTGGCGGAACTCTACGCCAAGACCGGACGCATCCGCGACGCTGTGCTGGAAGCCCAGGAAATCATCAAGCGCGACCCTAATAATCTGGAGGCCCATAAGCTTCTGGGACGAATCTATCTGCGCTCGTTGGGCGATCTGCAGCCAGGAACGCAGTCGAGTGAAGTGCTCAACCTGGCCATCGAGCAATACCAAGCCATTACCAAGATTGAGCCCAAGAATGCCGACAACCACCTGCTGCTGGGGCGGCTGTACTTCCTGAACAAAGACGCGGTAAAAGCTGAAAGCGAATTCAAGTCTGCACTCAGTCTCGATCCCAATTCTGAAGAAGCTATTACCAATCTGGCTTTCCTCTATAACGATGAAGGCGCAAACAATAAAGCCGCCGATTTGTTGAAGACCGTGCCGGAAGGCCAGCGCTCCGCCAAAATTTACTCCGCTCTGGGAACGACCTACGAGCAGCAAAAAGATTACAAGAATGCCATCGCCTCATTCCGTCAGGCCCTGGCCATGGACAAGGAAAATCTGGATGCCATGCGCGGTCTGGCCCAGAACCTTGCTAATGACAATCAGATTGATGCCGCGCTGGACGAATATCGCACGATTCAGGATGCTGATCCGCAGGACGCCACCGCCGCATTGCGGGTCGCTGAAATCTACCGCCGCCAGGGCAAGTTTGATCTGGCCATGGAGAACCTGAAGAAGGCAGCCGCGCTGGTGCAGGATTCGCTGGAAATTCCTTATAACGAAGCGTTGATCCTGGAAGCGCAGGGCAAGTATGAAGATGCAGCCTCTGTTCTTCAGAAGCTGGTGGCGCATCCGCTGCCGGCAAATGCGCGCGCCGGTGACAAGAGCAATCGCGCGCTGTTTCTGGAACGGCTCGGCAACGTCTATCGCGAAGCCGGCCGGCCTTTGCTGTCGCTGGATACTTTCCGCAAGATCATCGATCTGGGCGGGGACGAAGCGGCGCGCGGCTATCAGGACGTAATCGATTCTTATCGTGACCAGAAGCAGTGGAGTGAGGCAACAAAGACCGCGCAGGAAGCAGTGAAAAAGCTGCCGAATGATAAAGGTCTGAAGTTGACGCTGGCGCAGCAGATGGCCGATAACGGCAAAGCCGATGAGAGCGTGCAACTGGCCAAGTCCGTGCTCAAGGGCGGGCCGGAAGATCGCGACTCCTACATCATGCTCTCTCAGATCTACATGCGCCTGAAGCGCTGGAAGGATTCTGAAGACGCGATTGCCCAGGCAGAGAAGCTGGCAACGCGCCCGGAAGAGAAGGAGTATATCCGCTTCCTGCAAGGCTCTATTTACGAGCGCCAGAAAAAGTATGACCAGGCGGAGCAGGCTTTCCGCCAGGTCCTGCAACAGAATCCCAGCAATAGCATGGCGCTGAACTATCTTGGCTACATGCTGGCTGATCGCAACAGCCATCTTGAAGAAGCGATCACCCTGATCAAGAAGGCCCTGGATCTCGATCCACAAAACAGCGCTTACCTTGATTCACTCGGCTGGGCCTATTTCCGGCTTGGTAACTATGACCAGGCAGAAGAAAACCTGCGCCGCGCCGCCGATAAAACTCCGAATGATCCCACCGTGCAAGACCATCTGGGCGAACTCTATGCGCGCACCAACCGATTCAAGCTGGCGGCTGCCCACTGGGAACGCGCGCTGGACGAATGGAACAAATCCGTGCCCGCAGATGTTGACCAGCAGGACGTTGTCCGCGTTACCAAGAAGCTGGAAAGCACAAAAGTAAAGCTGGCTCAGCAGACGCAGAAGTAACAAAGTTTTTTGCACACATATCAGCCCCTGCGCTGTTTTCGACTTTAGAAACGGCCCGGGGGCCGATTGCTTTAGGGGGCAATCTATACAGGTGGCTTCAACGGTTTTACTCGGGATTACCTCGCGACCAATTCAGAAGAACAGCTCAGGCAGTTTTGCGCTCTCTTAGCCGCAATTCCACATTGCCTTCTATTTGCTGCAAGGTATAACTCTTGGCGCAAGTAGAGCACAGCCAGAAGTTCTCAATTGTCTTGTGATTTGAGTTCCGGTCTGTATAAAAACCAAAAAATCTGCCTCCGTCGAGTCGCATCAGCGTTTTGGCGCACTCCGGATTGGCACACTTCGAAATCATGAGTCAGTGGCGGCTGCTAATTTCTTAGACGTTATTTAGCAATGCAATGTCGCCCGCAATCGCAAGCTCCTGCATTCATTCCCAAGATCCCAAGATATGGTTGCCAATTCAACTGGCAAATTTGACAGCGATATCCCGCAATCACAGGCAACTCATTTCTCTTATGTCGAAAGCTCACAATTGCCGGGGAAAAATTACGAGTCTCTGCTCTCCAGAGCTCGATTACCTGTTTGCTTTCAATCACCGTTCTGGCAATCCACTTGCCTTATTCCATAGGGAAAATTGAACGGGGATTCATTCCAATGGAGAAAATAATTTTGCCGCCACAAGAATCAAGCAAAAAGTCCGGTCGGGTTCCGTTTCTCAGTGGAGAAATGGTTCCAGTTTCCGGCATATGGCGGCCAGACCATACACGCTGTCCCAACTCTGGAGATATCTGGCTGCGCAAACAAACCCCCTTTCCGCCGTGTCCCGGCTGTAGTTCCTCCGCCGGGTTCGCATTAATAGAGGAGGTCCTGCACATCTCAGAAGATCCTGACTTCCAGTAGCCCAAAGCCGGGATTCATCGTACCAGTGTGGTTTTGCTTTCGCCTCCGGCTATAATTTCTCCGTCCGCCAGGAGGCGAAATGAAACGGGGTATCGCGTTCGCACTTGCCAGTTCGCTGTTGTTCTCTCTTTCCACACCTTGCTTTGCCGATTTTCAATACACAGAAACCACCAAAATCACCGGAGGCGCGGCCGCCGGCGCCATGAAGTTCGTCGGCGTCTTCAGCAAAGACGCGCGACAGGCCACCCAAGGCACCAACGTTACCATCAGCTTCAAGGGCAACAAAATGAGGCGTGAAGACAGCCTCGGCCAGATTGAAATCATCGACCTCGATGGCCGCAGCATCACCCAGATTGACACCAAAAAGAAAACCTATTCCACCATCACCTTTGACGAGATGAAGGCCCGCATGGAAGAAGCCCGCAAGAAGGCCGCCGCCGAGCAAGCCAAGCGCAACAAGGAGCAGCCTAGCCAGGTAAAAATTGTTCCCAAAGTCACTATCACTCCGGGTACCGGCTCCAAAAAAATACTCGACTACAACGCCAAAGAAACCAAGATGCGCGTGGACATGGAGATGACCTCCGACGATCCCAAAGCCAAGGGCCAGACCGCGAACATGTGGGTTGATTCTGATTCCTACATCGCGCCGGTCAAGGGCTATGACGAAGTAAAGCGCTTCTATCAACGCATGGCCAAGGAATTGGACTGGCTTCCCGGGACCATGATGGGCGGCAACGCACAGATCGCTCCCGCGATGGTCGAATACCGCAAGAGCGCCACAGCCTTGAGCGGCATGCCCTTGTTTTCACTGGTCAGCGTCGGGATGGCCGGCCAGCCCGGCGCGCCCCAGCAGGCTTCCCACGACGATCAGAAATCCAGCGGCAACCCGATCACCGGCGGCATCGGCGGCCTCTTCGGCAAGAAAAAGAAGAAAGATGATGCAGCCCAGGATGACCAATCCAACGCAAAGCCCAGTGGCGCACCAGGTTCACTGATGGATACCACCAGTGAAGTCACTTCGGTTTCCACCAGCGCCGTTGACGCAAACTTGTTCAAAGTACCCGAGGGCTATAAACAGGTTGAAGCCAAAAACGTGCAGTAAGGATTTTGAAGTTACTGAGGTTGAAAGTCCGCGTTTGTCCCAGCAACCGGCGCACCATATCGAGAGGGGTGCGCCGTTGCTGCGGATTCAATGCCCCCTGCACTCTTCTGCGTCTCGAATGGCACCTGCCGCGTTGAACTCACTCGTCGCGCCAAAGAACTGCTGATGTTGAGCCGCCAATCTCGCAACGCTGAGAAAATATTTGCTGCTAATTTAGCCGCATCCGCACAACCTAAATCAGATTCGCGTTTTTCGCGTGGATTCGCGGCTAAGTTTTCTGATCTGCGTTTGTCTGCGAAATCTGCGGCAAAGAGCTTACCCGGCAAAAAACTTCTTTATCCGCTTCCAATATTTCTGCACGATCATCTCCGTGCTCAGGTGTCCTCCACGCGCAAACGAATTAAGTTTCACTCCGGTCCGGTCAGCGAACTTCTTGACTGATTTATAAGGAACGTAGGGATCGTCTTTGGCGTGGAACATCATGATCTTTTCCGGGTCGATCTCCTTCACATGGTGCGCAGGATTGTAAAATCTGCCGCCGTGCAGCTTGCGCCAGTTGCTGTCTGAAAGACGATAACCATTGCCAAACGCCTCGCGGATATACGCGGCATAGTTGCGATTGGAAGTCTCCAGCCTTTCTTCTTTCGCAAGAATCGCCCAGTCCACCACAGGACAATTGGCAATCACCATTTTCACTCGATCATCGAGCGAGGCAAGAATGGCCGCTGCGCCGCCAAAACTTCCGCCAATCACAAAGATTTCATCCGGCTTCAAGTCAAACCGCTTGCCGAAAGTCAGTTCGCAAACGCCCTTGGGCAGTTCGTCAATCACGTCAAGAATGTCCCGCTCAGGAGATTTTTGCAGAAACTTACCGCCGCTCTCCCACGATCCCCGGTATCGCGGATAGAAGACCCAATAGCCTTTTGCCGTCAGGAATTCCATTAACGTCTGTTTCCTCGGAATTCCCGGCATCCCGTCGCACAGGATGATGACTTTCTGTTTCTTACCTGCTCGCTTGGGCGGCAGAAATTCCGCCACGATCTCTTTCTTGAATCTCGTTCTGAAAGCCCAGCTCATTTGCCCTCAATCGCGTCCCACACCTTTTTAGTATCCACGTTCTGGGTGTACTTCACGATTTTTCCGTCCTTGAAATTCCATATGTGGGCAAAAACCGCATCCATCACGCCCCCGGACTTCTTGTACGTCCCAAGATATCTGCCGGTCACAATGATGGTGTCTCCGGCGTCATAAAACTGGTCCACCTCCGCGCGGTAGCCTTCCCACTCCGTAGCCAGGCGGGCAAATACGTTTTTCCCTACCTCTTCCATGCTGTGGTACGTCCCGGCATAGGGAAAGCCGGCAGCCTCAGTCCATTCAAAGCGCGGGGCCAGCGCGGATTGGAGGTTCCTCGCAATTTGTTCGGCGTCGCCTTTATATATACCTTGGATCGTTTCCAGGTTTGTCTTCATGAGCCACCTCTTTTGCACCCGCAGCACAAAGAAAACAGGCGGGTTGCGGTTTTCTTGGGTAAAAATCTCATGAATTCTAATCTTTTTTCTAAGAATTTTGTAACGCTTATCCCATTTTGGGAACGATAATAAGCACAAGGCTGAACTGATAGCCGGGTTCGGATCGCAACGGACACTGGCCGGGGAAAAAAATTCCATGTATGACGCGATTATCGTTGGCGCGCGCTGCGCCGGCGCTCCTACCGCTCTGTTATTGGCACGCAAGGGTTACAAAGTCCTGCTGCTCGATCGGGGGACCTTTCCCAGCGATATGCCGTTCTCCAACCATTACGTGCACCAGACCGGATCTGCCCGGCTGAAGCGCTGGGGCCTGCTGGATACGCTGAAAGCCTCCAATTGCCCGCCGATTTTGACCAACCATTTTGATTATGGCGCATTCTCGCTTACAGGCTCACCCGTTCCCGCGGAAGGCGGAGTTACTGAGGCGTTTGCGCCGCGCCGCATCAGGCTTGATCCCATCCTGGTCGATGCCGCCGTGAAATCCGGGGCGGAGCTGCGCGAAGGCTTTTCCGCCCAGGAAGTGCTTTTTGAAGATGGCCGTGTCGTTGGCATTCGCGGCCATGAAAAAAATGGCCCCATGGTTACAGAGAAAGCGCGCATCACCATTGGCGCCGATGGCATGTTCAGCATGGTGGCCAAGGCCGTCGAAGCCCCTGAGTACAAGACCGGTCCCGCGCTGGAAGGTTCCTGGTACGCCTATTACAGCGGTGTTCCGATGGTCGGCTGGCATCTGTGGCTGCGTCCCGGCAATGTGATTTTTGCTTACAACACCAATGACAATCTTTCCCTCATCGGCGTGGCGTTTGCCGCCCGTGATCTCCCTACGGTCCGCACCAACATTGAAAAGCACCACAGCGCCGTCATCGCCCAGCACGCGCCGGAGTTGTGGGAACGGATACAGGCCGGCAAGCGCGAATCGCGCTACGTGGGCGGCGCAATTCCCAGCCACGTCCGTAAGCCTTATGGCCCTGGATGGGCGCTGGTGGGCGATGCGGGCTATCAGAAAGATCCCTGCACGGCTTCCGGAATCACAGATGCGTTCGGCAGCGCTGAGTGGCTGGCCGAGGCCATTCATGCAGGCTTCAGCGGCCGCCAGCCTCTGGAAGATGCGCTGGCTGCCTATGAGCAGACACGTAACAACACTGAGCTGCCCTACTTTGATTTGACAACGCAGCTGGCGGCCCTGGAGCCGCCTCCGCCGGAGGTGCAACAGCTTCTGGAGGCCCTGCGGGAAAATCCTGAGCAGCGCAGCCGGTTCTTTGGAATGCTGGCGCATACCGTGCCGGTGCCGGAATTTTTTTCGCCGGAAAATATGCAGGCCATCTTCAGCAAACAGAAGCAGGCTGCAACTTCCTGATTGTCAATGGCCGTGAACGCTCGTATTGCGATGGAAATTTTGCAACGTTCGTTCACTTTGCTTCACAACTATAAAACGCCGCTAATCTGATCGATGATTGCGGTTGGACTCTTCAAGGCTGAAGCAGCTCGTTCACGCAAGAAGAGTTCGCAGATTCACAATCAGCTCGCTAAATCGAACGACCAGGAAAGCCACTACTCGCAAGGAGCAGCATGGAGATCGCAATTTTTGGCGCTGGAATCGCCGGCTTGATGAGCGCAATTACTTTGCGCGCTCAAGGCCACCACTGCCAGATTTACGAGCGCATGCGCCAGGGCCAGGAAACTGGCATGGGCTTCATCCTCATGCCGGAAGGCATTGATTGTCTCCAGAGTTTTGGCGTGGACCTGACCGGCGAAAACAGCGGCGCTCCGCTGCAGCGTTATTTTTGCCGCAGCTCCAGCGGGCAGATACTCTATGAACAGCCCTTGCCGTCAGGCACGCGCAGCATCCGCCGCCGCCAATTGATTGACGCCCTGATGCGCGCTTTACCGTCCGGAAGCACTCCCCTGTTTGACGCCGAGCTTGCAGCGCTCGACTTTGACGATGCGGGCAACGTGACGCAGGCGCGCCTAAATACCGGCACACACGTTAAAGCCGATCTCTATGTCAGCGCGGAAGGAATCCGCTCTCGCGCGCGTCATGCCCTGTTCCCCGCTTGGCCTGCCACGCAGGCGCAGGTGCTTGAGATCGTTGGCATGGTGAAGTGTAAGAGCACCGTGCGCTGGGCCAGCAACAACTTTAATAAATTCCATGCCGTCAGCGGCGGCATTGCGCTAGGCACGTTGGCAGTCGACTCTGAGCACCTGATCTGGTACCTGCAATTTGATTCCCAGCGCTTTCCCCAGCCTGCGGAAGATGCTGCGAGTTTCGCCGAAACGCGCAAGAAATTTGTCAGCTCCCTCGTCGGAGAGTGGGCGGACCCGATTCCCCACCTTCTCAGCATCGCGGATTTTTTCCGCACCCATCTTTGGCGTCCGCTGGATACAGATCTGGTCCCCGCTTTTTATCGCGGAAATCTGGTGCTCGTGGGCGACGCTGCTCATCCTCTTTCACCCTTTACCAGTCAGGGCGTTTCTTCCGCGGTGGCAGACGCTGTGGCTCTGGCGGAAAATCTTCGTCCACAGAACGTGAAAGCGCCATCTGATCTGGAGCACGCGCTGTCCCGCTATTCAACGGAGCGGCGCGAGCAGTGCGCGCCCTATGTGGCCAAAGGCCGTGAGTTGACGCGTCACTTCCTTACTCCGGAAATCGGCAGCACCATTCTGCTGCCCATAGCGGAACCCGACCATGCGCAGCCCGGCTCGTTTTCAGACAACATCGTCCGGCTTGATCTTCTGCGCGAACGCGCGTTCAACATGCGTTGGGCACAGCAGCCTGTTGACGTGATCCCGCTCACCGCTGCCGATCCTGACTTTCCGGTCTGTCCTGCGATTCAGGAACAGCTTGTGCGTTACGTCCGTGATGGCGTGCTTAGCTACGGACCTCCCGAGGGGCTGCCGCAGTTCCGTGAATCGATTGCGCGCTGGATGAACGAAACTCGGCAGATGGCTTGCAAAGCAGAAGAGATATTCGCCACAGACAGCGCTGCATCTGGCATGGCCGTGCTGGCCCGGGCAAGCTTGGCAGCCGGGGACGAAGTTCTTATTCCCGATCCCGTGGATTTTCTTCTGCACCACACCGTGCAGCGCGCCGGAGCTGTGCCTGTTCGCGTAAGGGTAGAGCTGGGCACCAGCGCGGAAGACTTCATTCGCGGCATGGAGTCCCGCCTTACGGCGCGCACGCGCATGCTCTGGCTTTGCAATCCTCACAATCCGCTGGGCGTGGTGTATTCGCGCGAGTGGCAGCAGCGCGTTGCTGAATGGGCCATCTCTCGCGGCTTGCGGATTGTTTCAGACGAAATCTGGTCTGACATTGTTTACGCTCCGCACCACCATGTCAGCCTGGCGTCGATCTCGCCGGAGATTGCCCGCAACACCGTAACGGTTTATGGCTTCTCCAAGAACTTTGCTTTGGCCGGGCTGCGTGTCGGCTGCCTGATCTGCACGGACTCGCAATGGCGCAAAGAAATCGTCGCCGCCTCAGACGCTGAAAGCACCGTCTATGGTGTCTCGGTGTTGTCGCAGATTGCCGTCGTCGCCGCGCTCAACGACGGTCGTGAGTGGCTCGCACAATTTGTCCAGCATCTGCAGGCACAGCGTGATTACGTTATCGGCCGTTTGGCAAAATGGCCGGGTGTAACAGCGCAGCCGCCTCAAGGGACCTATGTGGTGTTTCCAAACGTAAGCAGCATGAGTGACAATTCAGAAACACTGTGCCAGCAACTGCGTGAACGAGCCCGCGTTGCGCTGGTTCCGGGCGCGCCGCGATGGTTTGGCCCCGGCGCCAGCGGACATCTCCGTATCTGCTTTGCTACTTCACGGCGTATTCTGCAGGAAGCCTTTGACCGGTTGGAACCTGTCGTCAAGCAAATCGCAAATGACCGCCACTTGGTCAAAATTATTCACTGAGCGCAAACAATTCCGCTCTATTCCGTGCGGCTTTTTCCCAAATCCGCTTTCTGAATGCAAACCGACTTTACATTCACAAATTCCATGATGCCGTGATGGCTCAGTTCGCGTCCATAACCTGAATGCTTCACGCCGCCAAAAGGAATACGCGGATCAGAGGCCACCATTCCATTGATAAAGGCCAGCCCTGACTCAATCTCATTGATGAACATGTCGCGCTCCTTCGCGTCGTTGGTCCACGCGCACGCGCCCAATCCAAAGATGGAATTGTTGGCAATCTCAATCGCCTCGCCCATGTCAGTCGCGCGATAGAGCGATGCCACCGGGCCAAAGAGCTCGTCGTCGAAAGCCGGCGAGCCTTGTGGAATATCCGTCAGGACAGTTGGCGCAAAGAAATTACCTTTGCGATCGATCCGCTTTCCTCCCAGCAGAACGCGGGCGCCCATCTCGATTGTTTTTTGCACCTGCTGTTCCAAGCCCTTCAGGACGTCTTCGGTCGCCAGCGGCCCAACATCAGTAGAGGCCTCCATGGGATCCCCAACTTTGAGTGACGCCATGCGCGCCACAAATTTCTTTTCAAATTGCTCCGCAATCTGCTGATGAACAATGAACCGCTTCGCCGCGATGCATGATTGTCCATTGTTGATCACCCTGGCCTGCACTGCGGTTTCCACCGCTTTGTCCAAATCCGCACTGGGCATCACGATAAACGGATCACTGCCGCCAAGCTCCAGAACGCACTTCTTGATGGCCTTTCCGGCTGCCGTGGCTACGCTGCTTCCCGCGCCCACGCTGCCGGTGAGTGTGGCGGCGGCAATGCGACGGTCGGCGATAATGTTGTTCACGCGGTCTGGGCCGATCAGCAATGTCTGAAAAGCGCCTTCAGGGAATCCGGCACGGCGGAAAATATCTTCAATGGCAAGCGCGCACTGCGGCACATTGGAAGCGTGCTTCAGCAATCCAACGTTACCGGCCATGAGCGCGGGTGCGGCAAAGCGAAACACCTGCCAGAAGGGAAAATTCCACGGCATTACGGCCAGGACTGGACCGATCGGCTGGTAGCGCACAAAGCTGCGCGTGGCATTAGTCTTGGCCTCTTCGTCGGCCAGGAACCGCTCTGCATTGTCAGCATAGAAGCGGCAGCCAAAAGCGCTTTTCTCCGCTTCCTGCACAGCCGATATCAGCGTCTTGCCCATCTCCTGGGTCATCATCCGGCCAAAAGTATCTTTTTCGTGTTCCAGGATCTCCGCTGCGCGCATCATCATGGCGGCGCGCTGAGCAAAAGGGACTTTGCGATAATCGCGAAAAGTCCTGGCAGCAAGAGCGATCTTGTTTTCAACTACATCATCGGAGTGCTGCTCAAATTCCCGCAGCAATTCACCGGTCAGGGGGCTTACGCTGGAGACAGTCCGGCGCGGCAGCTCAATCACTTTTTGGGTACTCATGGCATCTCTCCCCTTATGATTATTTCATTTTGGATGCCGTCCGAGCCTGGAATGCTTCCGGGGCAATGGCTTCTTTCAGCCCAGATGTGTTAACCGTCAATGAGGATATCGAAGCGAGTGACAACCAGTCTTAACACTTCTTTTGACACCGCAAAAAACTTTGGCGGCCCGTTCTCATGAACGAGCCGCCGAGCCTCTATATTTTACGCTGCCGGATGCTCCAAAATCTCAGCCAAAGCCTTTAGCCGCGTCGTATCCGCCGGGCTTTTCGCCGAGCCGGCGTCACTCGCCAACGACGACGCCATGCCTTTCAACTTCGCCACCGCACCATTGCTCATGTGTGAGCTCTCCGCGCTCTGGATTGCCTTTTGCAGAGCGGTGATTTTATCCGCTGGCAACGCTTGCGACCGGGACAACTGGTCCACATATGCCTTGGCGACAACCAGCTTTGCCGGCCACTCGATTTTTTGCTGGTTCTGCACATTCAGCTCGCTTACGCGGACGGTCTTTGCAGCATCAATCTCATTCTGCGTCAAAAATTTGCTCGGCGTCAGTTCAAACACGTCCAGGCCGCGCGCAATCTCTGAACCATAAATGTAGCCGTTGTACCAATATGCTGACCAGTCGCCGCCCAGCACCAGCACCTTCGGATCGATAGGTCCACGATCAAAGTAGGCAATTTCATATGGGTGCGCCGCGTCTGTGAAGTCCACGACGGAGATGCCTCCCTGATACCAGGCTTGTACCTCTATATCGCGGCCAGGCACTGGAACCAGCGAGCCGTTGTGCGCCACACAGTTTTCTGAGTCACTCTGCGCGGCGGGCATTTTGTAATAGCTCTCAAAAGTTAACTTATCATTATTCAAACCAAAGATCGCGTCCGCGCCCCATACATTCGGATCGTTCGGACGGCACCGCGCCCCCAAACCGCCGCCCCATTCATCAGTAAACAGCACTTTGCTTCCATCGTTTGAGAAAGAAGCCGAATGCCAGTACGAATAGTTCGGGTCGTTCACCGCGTCCACACGCTTGGGATTCACGGGATCTTTAATATCGAGCAAAATTCCATTTCCGGAGCATGCGCCCGCCGCCAACCCGATCGCCGAATATACGGTGATGTCGTGGCACTGGTTTGTCTCCTTCGGCTTCTCCGGGCCTTTCTTGCCATGAGTGCCGCCGTTGGTCAGGCTATTGATCGCGCCTGTCCGGGCGTCCATGAACACGCGCGGGTTCGATACCACTTTCGCGTCCTGCGGCGAAGCCACCGGGACCTTGATCACGTCGATGCGAAACAGTGCCGTATTCGGGTCTTTGTCCGGCTCTTCTCCTGAGCATCCAGCCAGTTCCTCTGGCCTGCGCACAAACGATGTGCCTGACACGTAGATATAAACATTGTCTTTGTCATTGGGATCCACGACCAGCGTATGTGTGTGCGACCCGCGGCACGTCTGCACCGCCGCCACCTGCCGGGGATTCTTGATGTCAGAAATATCAAAGATTCTCACGCCGCGGAAGCGGTCTTTCTGCGCTGACGGCACTGGGCGTTTCTTCGGTTTTGGCTCGCCCGCCGGGGGTGCAGGATCGGGAGGGAAGCCCTGCACGCCGCAATCCAGGCGTCCGTTTGGCTGCTCCACAGACATGAAAAGCAGGTTCTTATACACCGATACATCACCCTGTCCACCAGGGCACACCAGCGAGGTCACCAGTGTGGTCTTTGCCGGATTGGAAATGTCAAAGATATTTACGCCATAAAAATTTCCCTGAAACAAGTGGTTGCCCTGGAACGCAAGATCGGAGTTCGCGAAAGCCAGCTGGGCAATGACCAAACGCATGGGGGCTGGCGCCTTTGCCAGATTAGGCGAGTTGAGCTGCGCCAGCATCTTCTGCACTTTGGGATCATCTGGATTGTTAGTCCCGAGTTGAAATGCGGCCGGCTTTTTAACGAGCTGAAGGTGTTTGATCCCCATGGCTGCTTCGCCCGCGTTGTAGAGGCCCGGGGCCAGCTTTGCGCGCGGATCGTTTGTATCCGACCCCTTCATGCCCGGTTGCAGCACAGGAGCCGGCTCCGGAGCAAATGGATTCTTGTCCTCTTCATCTGGTTCCGCTGCGGAAGGTGTGGGCGAAGGCGTCTGTACCGCCGGCGTGGGTGAAGGCGTCTGCGCTTGCGCCCGCAGCCGGCTCACGCCGGGAAATAAAATCATTGCAGCCACCGCCACGCAAAACACAAAACTGGGCACTCGGTTCATTGTTTCTCCTCTGGAGTTTTCTTGTCTAACATCCCTTGCATAATTCTGATTTCGGCTCGCTGGCCACTGTCCACATCGGTTGCGAAGTCAAACAGCTCGGCATCCTGTCCCGCGCCTGCGGTATCGAACAGGTCCTTAACCATGGTTAATGCGCCGTTGTGGTGCTGAATCATCCCGGTTAAAAATAAATGGTCAAACTCGGCGCCCTTCGCCTTTCGTAGCGCCGTCATTTGCTCCGCTGTAAGCATGCCGGGCATGAGCGGCATCGGATGGCGAGACATGTCCATGTCCTTCATTCCCGGCATCGCCATGGAAGCTGGTTCCCCACGGGCCGCCAGCCATCGCTTCATAAAGTTGATCTCGCTGGACTGTGAACTGCTGATGCGCGCTCCCAGCAACTGCAAGTCCTTATTTTCCGTATGCGACGGAATCAGCGCCGTCATCTCCACGGCTTGCGCATGGTGCATGATCATGCCTTGCATGAACTCCACTTCCGCTTGCGACCGCGGCGGCAGCTTTCCCGTTGTAGACGGCGGCAGCCTCTTACTCGGTTTTCCGGGCGATCCCGGCTGGACCACTACTGGCCCCGGCGCACCTTTCTGCTCAGCGTGCGCATCATTGCAAAAGAAACCTGCTAGAGTGCCCACCGCCGCGACCACGCTACACGACAATGCAAGTGTTCGCGCAGACCGGAGCCTGCACAAACGATACGGCCAGTTCGGAACGTTGCTAAGCATCTGGGTTTGGAGTGAACGAAAACCTTGCACGAAATATTAACATTTTCAAAGCTTCTGCCCACCAAAAGCGACGTGTCCGGCCCATCGGTTCCAGTTCCCTGAGTACCAGGTAATGATCGCTTATGCCAGCGGCGATTTCCGAGTGCTGGTAAACTGTTGATACCAATCACGCGGAGGGATGTGTGAGCGGTTGAAACAGACGGTCTTGAAAACCGTTATACCTGAAAGGGTATCGGGGGTTCGAATCCCTCTCCCTCCGCCAGATGCTATATTTGGGGATCGATCCCATCTCGATTCTGAGTATTTAGCCTTCGGGATCAGGAATATAATGTGAAGAGGATCATCAGGATGATCCCCTTCTTCTTAGTATGTCGGTAACAGTTTTAGCCGTCACTCAGCTTTTCTAAAAATATCGACGCCCCAATAGCAACCTCTTGTCCGGCACTGTTGCATTGTAGCTCGCAAATAATAAGTGCCAGTCTGCTGCGGCGCGAATGCAAATATGGGAACGCCATGACTGTTGCTAACCATTTCGATCGCAACGACAGAGCGGTTTTGATTAAATAATGTGAAGTCCAGATCCGAACAATCCTTGTCACACACTCCAATGAACAGATAAGCTCTCCCAGCCTGTAAACGGTAGGGAATTTCTGCCGACGTAGAACCTCCCCACAAAATCCCTACCTTCCTTGCATTGTCAGCATCGGGAATAATGGCGTAGCCGAGAGCCAGCGTTGCCGTAACTCTGTCCAACCTGTTCTCAATATCACTTACGTATACAGACTCATTCTGGCCGGCTGCAGCCGCAGACGCAATGGTCGGGCCGAAGAGCAACGCACATATAACTATACTTGGAACTAACCTTGCTAGCCTCATACAAACCTCCTTGCGAGGCAAGAATGAGTCAGTATCGAATGGAGGCCAACTCATCCTTCTCTTGCTTGCATGCTATGCGATTGCCGTGCGCACATATGTGACCATCATCACCCAGTGCAGTGATTGGAAAATTACGATATGTGAATTTCTGACATTGGAGTGTGCCGCCGCAGATTAAGATAGCTCTTAGACGTGTAAGTTGAGGCATTTTTGGAGGCGTCTGAGCCTGTAACTGAAATCCTGCGCGCAGAGCGCGAAGGCCCCAGCGAATCGGAATATAACTGAAAGCCCTCAGATTGCTCGAACGCCCAAGAAATTCCGATCTTGTCGGGGGCTGTTCTCACCTGCGCCACGCCAAAAGATTGTTGCCATTCCAATATTCTATTAATATTCCACTTCTGCAGAGCAATAGAATGAAAAGCGCACAACCGACCTTGATGATTGCTGGCAAACCATCGATACCAGAAAACTTGTAAGCTCGTTCGGCCATGTGTCCCACCTGTGACCCCCATGAGCGTAATGGAGGCGGGATTTGCACACAAGCAACAACGTGCAGCAAACAGCGGAAGACCTGCACAGGGAGAAATGTGCCGAAGACTCAACACCGTAAGAATGGAACAGGACTGGATTGCCCTTCTATGCCATTTAAGGGACTTAACAGGGCAAAATTCCAGAAATCGTCCGTTATTCCCCGCGCCAGAACTTTTCAAGGCTACTTCAGCTTGCCGCGCTTGAGTGGGTGCCAGCAGTTCCCGACTTGGGATAGCCGAGCACGAAAACCCGCTTGCCCAACGGTGCGACGTCGCTCGAGGTTTACACTTAGCAGCAAAGAAAGGAGTTCTATCCATGAAACATCATCTGGCGATAAGGTTTTCCACGATCTTCCTGACAGCCCTCCTATTCACAGGAATTGCCGCTGCTCAGACCAAACAGGATAAGTCCGCACCTGCAGCAAAAACGATCACAGGATCAGGTTGCGTTGAAGCAGGCGTGGAAGCTGGGTGCCTGGTGCTCAAAGACACAAAGACTGGGACACTTTTCAATCTTTTCTTTAAAGGTACGCCGCCGAGCATCAACACTGCCATCCGTTTTACGGGCAAGGCGCATGAAGGTCCGACCACGTGCCAGCAGGGAACGCCGGTGGACGTAACAAAATTTACCGTGATCCGGCAGAGTTGCTCCGCTGCGGGCAAAACCAAAAAGTAAATTGCGTGTGATAAGAGGGGGCTGCTGCGGCAGTCTCCTCTCTGTTCAGAGACACAGTTCAACTCACCTTTCAGTACTTGCGGCGCTGTGCCAGCCTCTACTCTTGTTTTGCGGCATGTGATGGGTGCGCAATCCGGGAGAAAATCCACTGCGCTTTCAATCGAGCAGCCGCAAGCAGTAAATGCCTAAATGTTGAGTCAGCGCTTTAGGTGAGTGGAAAACGAGAGCGGCTGCTCGAGTGCTCCTGAAATTCCGCATCCAAGTAGATAGCCATGCCGTCCACAGAAGTCGCACTTCCTGAAAAAACCACAGCGACGAGAGCGCCTGCTCAAAAATTTCGCTGGATTCTGTTGGCTGTTTCAATTTGCGCGGTTGCATTCCTCATCATCATGGCCATGAAGTGGCCGTTTACCAGAGAAGCCATGACCAAACGGCTGGAGCGCGCATCGTCCGCGCAGGTGGAGATGCGCGGGTTCCACAGCACGTATTTCCCTTTCCCAGGATGTGTTGCTGAGGACGTTGTATTTCGGCAGAAAACTTCCGCCCCGGGACAAAAGCCGTCCGAACCCATCATTACGATCCGCAAGCTAACCATTGAAAGCACCTTCTCCGGGCTGTTGAGCAAGCCGGGAAGGATTAGAAGAATCATTGCCGATGGTCTGCGCATCCACGTGCCCCATGAGGGTGCAAACCTGCACAGTGAAGAGAGCTCAGGCAACGATCAGACCATTATTGAAGAGCTTCGCGCGGACAACGCTCTGCTTGAACTGGCGACCGGCCAGAACGGCGAGAACAAACTCGTCTTCCAGATTCATCATGCCCTTTTCCATGAGATTGGAGGACGCAACGCAGTTCCCTTCCAGGTGTCACTGCGTCTTCCCGTGCCGCCGGGAGAAGTGGAATCCAGCGGCTCCATAGGTCCATGGAGAGACCAAAAAGGAACGGTGCGCAGCACGGCAATTTCAGGTAAATACGTGCTGACCCGGGCCGATCTTGGCGTTTTCAAGGCGCTGGGCGGAATTGTTTCTTCACGCGGTGAATTCTCAGGCAATCTGGAAAAGTTAAACTTGGCCGGAATGACGGACACACCGGACTTTGAAGTGAAAGAGAGCGGACATCCGTTTCACCTGAGTACCCAATTTCGTGGCGTGCTCGACATGAAAAATGGCGATCTGTTTCTGCCTTCGCTTGAGGCCAGACTGGGCAACACCAATTTGCTCGCCCATGGCAGCGTTTCCGGCAAGCCAAAGATCGTCACCCTTGACGTGACTCACGGCCAGGGAGAGATTCAGGACTTGATACTTCTCTTCTCTGACGCCAGGACTTCACCTCTTGTTGGCCCGGTTGTATTCCAAACTCACGCTGTGCTTCCACCGGAGCACAGGCCGTTCAAAGAGCGGGTGCGCCTGAATGGAAATTTCAGCATCGCCCGTGCGCGCTTCACGTCCACGAATACGCAGAAAGATGTTGACCAACTGAGTGAACGTGCTGAAGGGAAAAAAGACAAACAGAAGGATTACGACCAGGACGACGACGAAAATGGTTTTGAGCGTGTGCTCACTGACCTGAAAGGTGACGTAGTAATGAAAGACGGGGTGGCGACGTTTTCACCCGTCTCCTTCGCCGTGCCCGGCGCTGAGGCTGATATGAAAGGCACGTACAATCTGCTCAATAAGCGCATTGCCCTAGGAGGCAAAATGCGCATGCTCGCGACCGTTTCACAGGCCTCTACCGGAGCGAAATCAATCTTCCTGAAAATACTTGATCCTTTTTACAAGAAAAAGAAAAAAGGCGCGGGCGCGGAAGTGCCGATCAGAATGACCGGCACTTACGGCCACACGCATTTCTCAGTGGGGCTCAAGTAACCGCCCGAGTAGCTTTTACCGGGGCTTCAGGTCCTGCACCATGTCAACGTTCACCACGTCAATAAATCGCGGCGTTCCCGGAGGCATCTTGCTGGGATCCGTGAAGTCAAGGTCGAAAGAGTAATTACGGCCCGGCGGGTTATAGACCATGTTGCAGCATTTAAACGCGCCCACACCGTATTGCGAGAAATAGAGGCTCACGAGCGAACCCTCATAGTTTGAAGTCTGGCCGCCCCATTCTTCCAGGTAGCGCAGAAAGTTGTGGACGCCGCCATCGGTGCCAAAATCGTTACCGGCGCCGGAAGGACGCGGGAACGGAATACTCTTTCCGGAGGCGATTGCCACTCGATATGACGTTGTGCAGGCCTGCCTGCCCGTTCCGTTGCCGGCTGGACTGGCCAAAGAAGCGGTGGCTGGACAACTTGCGGTTCCCGCCGCGGTGCGCGGATTGAACATGCTCTGCTCATTGCTCCAGTTCTTTGAAAGCAGAGTCACTGTATCCGCGATGACCGCTGACGATGCATGCGGATCGCCGAAACCGGCGGCATCGCTCGCGTTGTAGTTACCCAGAATATAAGCAGGTTCTTCACTGGCGACGGTAAACCCGCCGGCGTTGGCGAGAAAGTTAATGGGCAGGTTCCCCAGTGTGCCGTTTTCAATCACAATGGCGTGGCGCGCGCCGCTCACACGATTCATGCGGCCCACGGTGGAGCAATCCAGCGCCGCGGTGGGATCGCCATTCGATACCGCAAAAGCATTGCCAAGGTTCCCGGCGCCATAGGTCTGCAGCTTGCCGTCGCCGTTTACATCTTCGCCGGCATCAAGAGAGCTATTGGAAGCGCCCGTGCCGCTGCTGGGATTAATGAAATCCTCATAGCCATAGTCGCCATGTTTGACGGTAATGGTTGCCGTGGGATCAGGATCAGCCAGCATGCCGCGATGGTCCGAATAATACAGGATGTATCCGTTCTGGCTCGCGGATTCCACGCTCTTACCGTTCGTTCCTATCGTGCCGACCAGCCATTTTTTGAGGTTGCCCACGTCGATCTCAGTGGAGGTCATAATTCCGCCAACAGAGCACGTGGTTCCCGTGAGTGGATTTTCGCGGCGCTCACCTTCACGCGTATCATAGAAATTCAACGGTGCCCACCAGTATTTCGTAGGCCCTGTTGTCAGCAAGGTTCCCCTGGAACTGCCAGGGTTTTCTCTGCGCTGTTGCAGAATCATGATGGCGTTGGGGTTCTCTGTGTTCGCCCGGCCATGTTCGGAATCAGGGGTCTGCAGTCCGCGCGAAAAGCCGAGGTCGAGCCATTCCTGGGTAACGTTCTGGTAGGTGCCGTCTGCCTTGCGAAACTCCACACGAACCCATCCGCCCAGAATGGACCAATCGCCAGTGGCTCCAGCAGGACGCTTCCAGTGATTGTCTACTGTGTCATTGGCCGCGCCAATGCAGCCAGCGGCAAAACACGTATTGGGTGTATCCAGTGAAAGATCGCCCGCCTCTGCTCCACCGGGCAGGTCTGCTGCTGTATCAGCAAACAGTACCCTGATTTGCGCCTGCGAGTACAAACGTGAGGAGCCCAGATTGCCGGTTGGATCTTCACCCGGCAACGGTTCACGGATGATCTCAATGGGCGCGCCATCAGCCACAAACGGCAAAGTCAATTGCGCGGCGTGGTGAACCAGATTGCCGAAGTACGTGCTCTGCGAAAACGTGTCCCATCCCGACGTGGGAGAACTGCCCTTGCCGCCAACCAGGCTGCCCTCAGTCACGGCCAGCGGACGACAGGAATTTGTGGGAGTGCCGCAACCGTTGGGCGCGGTCGGCACGTCGACTGTTCCGGTATAGTTTCCGCTCGTCGTCAGGCCGTTTACCAGTGTTTGACGAATGACTTCCCCATGGGCTGTAAGCTTGTCATGGAAAGTAAGCGTCGAACCGTTTCCCTCTGCCAGGTAAAGGTCGCCGTTGGTGTGGACACGTCCGCCGAAATCAAAATTCGGTCCGGCAAAATAACTCAGGTCACTATCTGAAAAAACGCCAAACTGAAATACGGGAATCTGCGCCACTTCAACGTCGCGCGTCATGTGCGCCTGGGCGCCGGAAACGCGCGTTGCAGTCACATCCAGGTTGATGGGTATGATCTGCGCGGAAAGGCCGGCAAAGTCGCCTGCGCTGATGGTCTGAACGTGGCTTTGCGGGCTGCCGTCAGCATTCGCCACCACGTTGAAAACGTACTTGTACCC
The DNA here is from genome assembly GCA_020072645.1 of Terriglobia bacterium. Taxonomy (NCBI): domain Bacteria; kingdom Pseudomonadati; phylum Acidobacteriota; class Terriglobia; species Terriglobia bacterium. The sequence goes on along the minus strand of JAIQGK010000011.1, from coordinate 111,312 downwards.
AACGTCGGGGAGGACTGGCTTATCATTGCCTAGACCAGCGATGGTGGCGGCTGACGGTGATTTGGTTTTCTCGTAGAGCGCTCCCAGATCAGCCGTCATTTTTTCCATGCCGGCTTCCGCATCGTAATATGCCAGGTTACCTTCCTGGTCAGAGCCGCCAATGCGCTTTTCCGTCCGCACGGTGTATGACAGGGTTATCGCCATGGCTGAAAGCAGGACGAGAAACAGCAGCACGCCGATTAAAGCAAAGCCCTTTTCACGAGTTTTTCCAGACATCACCATACCTGCTCCTGACTTGTAAACGAACTCACTTGTACCGGTCGCGAAAACTCAAGTTCCGCGGACTTACGGCTGCGGCCAAAGTAAGATGACTCAAGGATTTCGTTGGTCCCACCTTGCGCGTTGAACGCAGATTCAGCACGACATTTACTTTTCGAACGAGACCCGGCGTGCCATTTGCGGTCTTGCTGTTAGTGATCAATGTGCTCGACGAGTTGTTTGCCGTATCGTCATACACGTCATACGTGACCTGCAGATTTTCTACGCCATCCATGACTGGGACCGGCTGCTGGCCGTTGACCTGTCGCATGAGTTGCCAGTTGTCATCGTCATTGCCAAAGGTGCCATCCGGGCCGGCATTTTGTTGCAGGTAATAGCTGATCACAAGAATTCGGGCAGCTGTTGTTGGCGGATATTTGTTCCCCGGACCCGGGTCCTGCAGCGCGGCAATATTTCCATTGGCTGCGTTGGGCTGATTGATGTTGAGCGGATCAGAATTGCCGAACACCAGAGTGTTGCTGTTGGCGAGCACATTGGTCACCATGCCGATGGCGCTGCCATGCACATTGCTGAGAATAATCAGATCGCCGATATTGACGCCGGCAACGTTCGCGAGATCAATCTGCGATCCTGCGGGCGTGATGTTGGAAGCCGTACCCAGGTTTAAAGTCCGGTCAAGATAAACAGTTGTGAGGGCATCCGGCGTGCCTTGCTGAACGTTGCCGTCATTTGGGTCGGGCAGCACGGGATACATGTGGTTCCCTGGGAAGAAGTGATTCCTGAGGAAGCAAACTCCTCCCGCACAAGCCAACAGTGATTTCGTGGAGTTGGCGCCGGTGGGCAGCTGAACACCGCCGACGGGCATTCCGGTTCCCGATAGGCTGAGATCTTTAAGGATGCTGTTGATTGCCGCGCGGCCATCCTGCTGCATTTCAGAGCGCACCGTGACCAGATCTGTGATCTGAAGCGCCTTGATAACCAAGCTGCTTCCAGCGGCGAGAACGATGCTTGCCACCAGCATCGCCACGAGCGCTTCCATCAGCGACAAACCTTGTTGGCCTTTTTTTATTTTGCTCATGATCTGCTTCCTAACGGTACTTGGAGATATAAGCGCTGATCTGGTATTGCCTTGTCCCGTACTGCGGGACCGTGTACTTCACCGTGACGGTGATCAGCCGCAAGTTGTTGTTCACCGTAGTCGTTCCAGTGAGAAAGACCGGGGACAAGATGATGCGGCGCTGGAAGTTGTTCAACGGCTGGCGAATATCATCCACCGTCCCCAGGATGCCGTCCGGGCCAGGAAGCATGATCGCGTCGATCTGCGAGCCGGCGCTGTTGCTGTCATCGTCCGTGTTGGCGATCCCGTCGGCTCCCGGCGGATCGTAGATCGGCGCAAAATCATCCAGGAATATGCCGCCATTGGCCTTGTTGTTGATCTGGCTGAAGTCAATCTGCGCCGAATCGCGCGCGCTGAAAACGCTTTCTAGTCCTTCTTTGGCCTTCGCCCGGGCAACCAAATCTTCTTGTGACATCTGCAGATTGCTCAACGAATACGCGAACAGAGAGAGCACGCTGAGAAGTCCCGTGGCCAGCACAATGGCGGCAACCATTGCTTCCATCAGGGTGAAGCCCCGCTCTTGACGGGCCTTGCGGCTTACTCCCATATCACACCTCCACCCGGCTTCGGTCCCAGTCTCCAGCCACGAATACGGCCGGTGGTGCCCAGGAGCGTGATCGCGCGTGCCCCCGTCAATTCATTAGGCCGAGCGACATAGATTACGCCGTCATTCGTCCGGCCGGCTGCGTCTAATGCGGAGCCATCAGGCTGGAAAAAAATTGTGGTGCCGCTTCCACCAGCGGCCCGGTCAAAATCGATTGCGACATTCCCGTTGCCAAGATTGTCCGGTGTAGGCGTGGGCGGAGTTGGCATTCCCGCCACAATTGTGTACTGGACATCCGGCGGCAAGGTGATGGTTTCCGTCTGCACCGGAGTACCATCGGCAAATGCTTGCGTGACCGATATTGTGCCGGGAGCTGTAAAATCCACACGGCAAACAGTCCGCTTGTCAATGGCAACCTGACGCGCAAAGCGCAGCTGGTCCAACGTGTTCTGGTAAGCGGTTTCCACGTGCGAACCCCGCACCGCGCCCGCAACGTTCATGACCGCCACGGCCCCGCCAGCCATAAGAATTGCCACTGTGACCAGAAGTTCGGTCAAGCTAAAGCCGCCCTGAGATTTGCTGATACGCACCAGGTTCTCTCCTTGCGATTCGTCGAGCCGAAATGGTTTAACTACATTTTGTAAAGAGAAAGCTGTTAAAGCCTGTGGGGAGATATCTAGAAGTTACTTTGACCTCAAAGGAGCGTCAATTGCCGCAAGGACACTGCAAATGCAAAGTTGGGCCATGTACTTTAGGTAGAAATAGTGTTTGTAGCGGCGCAAACTACAGAAGTTACGAGACTTAAGCTAGAAGTCGCCCAGCTGTCGATCGCCCGGTGTTTGAGTCGGTCGAGGACTTTGCTGGAAAGGTCCGCGGCCAGACTTTGAGGAGACAGGCCGTCGGATCAAGGCCGGCTGAACTTGCTCGTTCGCATTGCCAGCTTCACGCCGCTCCGCTGATAAGGAAAAGACTATCCCAGATACTTCAGGAAATCTTTCGGCGTGCTCTTATCGAAGCCCGGAAATACTTTGGTTAGATTCTTATTGCCAAGATGGTTAGCCACGGCTTCACTGAGAATCTGCCGGAAGTCTGTCGTTACGGCCAAATCGCGCTCTTCATAAAGTTGTTCTTGCTGCAGGCCGGGCCAGCGGCCATAGATCCTGCCGCCTTTTACCGGGCCGCCAAGAACAAACATCACATTGGCGTGACCGTGGTCGGTGCCGCGATTTCCATTTTCACGCGCCGTGCGTCCGAACTCTGACATCGTGACGATTACTGTGCCTTCCGCAAGGTCTCCCAAGTCGGTCCACAGCGCGGCAATCGACTGCGAAAATTCGCGCGTAAGATTGGCGATCTGTCCTTGCACGTTGCCTTCATTTACATGGTGGTCCCATCCTCCGATGTCGGCGAATGCCACCTCAACGCCCAGATTCGCTTTGACCAGTTGCGCTACCTGGCGAAGGCTGTCACCAAAGCGGCCGTTGGGATAGTTTGCGCCGGCGGCGGGCGAATATTTTTCCGGATCGGCAGAGCGCAGCATCTTTACCGCTTCAAATGTCTCGTTGCCCGTGCCATGCAACACTGAATCGACGGACTGCTCATACATGGCTTCAAAAGTATTGCTGGCCACGCTGGCTTTCGGCCCACGTCCGCCCACGGCAAATGCGCGAATGTTATCCATGGCGACTGCCGGGACCGAGCCGCTGAGCGTGCGCGGAAGCGCGCCGCCCATGGCCACGGCACGGAAAGGAGATGCATCAGCCTCCTTCACGCCTGCAATCGCCCGATTCAGCCAGCCGTCTTCAGTGGACTTTACCCCGGGAGTGCCTGATTCCATGTAATCCTGCGCATCAAAATGCGAGCGTGTGTTGTCCGGCGAGCCCGCCGCATGCACGATGGCGAGATGCTTTTGGTCCCACAGCGGCTTGAATGCGGACATCGACGGATGCAAACCGAAGAAGCCGTCGAGGTCGAGCACGCTTTGCCGAGGAATAGCGATGCTCGGGCGCATGTTGTAATACGCCTGTTCGCCATAAGGCACCACGATGTTCAAGCCGTCAGCCGCGCCGCGCTGAAAGAGCACGATCAGGCGCTTTGCGCCCGGAGCAGCGGTTTCCGCGGCATACACTGCGCGCGTAAGGAAACCGGGCACAACGCTGGTGCCCACAATGGCCAGCGCGCCGTTCTTCAAAAAAACTCTACGAGTGATCGACATGACGTTGCTCCTCAGCTTTCGGCTTTGGGATATCAGCCTTTGGCCCTTAGACTTTAGCCAGTTCTGTTCTGCTTGCCTTCAGCTAATCGTGCTTGCTCCTGCTTGCCTTTAGCCAATCCTGCACCTATCGAAAAAACAAAAGCTAACGGCTATTGCTAATGGCTAACTGCTTACCTTCTCTGAAATTCTGGCGAGCCCATAATCAGCCCGGCAATCGCGCCATAGTTTGATCTCTTATCCGCGTCGTCCAGTTTGCGCTGGGAAATCTGCGGATCGCCCAACTGTTTCTGTATCACTGCATGGGTCTGCGACGAAACATCACCCGCAAGTATTGATTGCTCCAGTAATGCGAGCGCCGATTGTGGATCAGCCGGTGCAGGGCCGGGGATCAGGGCTTGCGGATCGAGCGATGTTCCCGGCAGCCTGCCTGAGGCAAGTTGCAGCGCAAAGTTCATGCGGTTCAACAGCGCTGACGAGTTGACCCACGTTTCCGCCTTCATGGAATAACCCGTGGGCGGCTGCATCGCATAGAGCGGCATGCCCATGCGATTGAGGATGGCAACAAGTGGGAGCGCATTCTGGATGTCCGCGCCGGAGGCGCGCGCCGCGGAGGCCACAAACTCAAACGGCGTTTTCATCTTGGCGCGGTAGGCATCGGCGGCCCAGAATTCAGGCGAGTGGAACATGGTGCGCAACACTTCGCGTATGTCCCCATCCTTCTTCAAAAACGTTTCCGCCATGCGGTCCACCAGGGCTTGCGGCGGATTGTCGGAAACAAACCGCATCGCCAGCTTGCGCGAAATAAATTTGGCCGTCGAAGGATGATGTGCCAGCACGTCCAGCATCTCCTCGCCTTCTTTTTCACCGCTCTCGCCGATCTTGCGTCCCAGGACATATTTAGGCCCGGGCTCATGCGCACGCTCATTAAATTTAAATTCGCCGCCCAACTGCGGCCGCTCAATGGTCCACCCTGTAAGCACCTTGGCCAGTTCCGTAACGTCTTTTTGCGTATAGCCGCCATCCACGCCAAGCGTGTGCAGTTCCATGATTTCACGCGCGTAATTTTCGTTCAGTCCGCTTGGACGGTTCTTCGCTTGCGGCCTTGGCCGCGCAAAACGCCCGCGAGGTCCCCGGAAACGTCCGGGGCCATATAGCGCGAGCTCAGAATTCGGTCCCACGCTCTGCCAGTTGTCCAGATAAAAAAGCATGGCGGGACTCTTTGCTGTCGCGGCCAGAATATCTTTGAATTTACCCAGCGCGTGCGGACGGATCACGTCACGCTCATAAGCGCTCACCATGTAGCGGTCCGGCCCTTTACCGATGAAGACGTTGAAGTGGTTGAACCAGAAATCCGTCATCACCTCGTCAAGCTGGCGGTTGCTGTAGATGGCACGCAGCAGCTTAGCTTCAGCTAGTTCGCCCAGCACTGCCTGTGGCTGGATCATCGCTTCCACGGTCTCGCGCTGCTCTGGCTTCATGTCATCCACTAGCTGCATGGCGCGCGGGCCTTTGTAAGTCTTGGCCAGATCCAGGCGTTCTTCGACTGGCATTTTCAGGATGGCTTTATAACGGTCGTCAGGCGGCAACTTTAATAGACGATCTGTATCCAGGTCGGCATACATCGCGTCTTCACGCTTGCGCTGATCTGCGGTGGGCAAAGGCTCATTGCCAGCGGACATATCCTGTGATGCGTCTTTTTGATCGCCAACGCTTTGTGTAACTATGGCCGGTTGTGCTTTCGCCGCGGACATTTCAGGATCGCCCACAGCGGCATTGCCCATGGCGACTTTGTCTTGTTTATTCTGCTGGCGCTGCTGATAGGCTGCCATGCGCGACTCATAAACCGCTTTCTTTGCGGGATCGCGCGGCATGGACATGCGCCCGTTCTCAATCGCTTTCAGCACCGGTGGCGGAGGGAAATTTTCCACCATCTCCTTGGTGCTCATCTTCAGCGTACGGAAAGGCTCCAGCCGCGATTCCAGCGCGGCATCATCAATTTTTTCCGGATGCAGCTGTTCGTCAAACCATTTTTCCAGCCCTTCAGCCCGCACGCGTTCAACATCGGCGGGACGCACGCCAAAGGTAAAACGGTTGAGCGCGTGGACGATGCGCTTGTCGTCTTCCATAGGCGCCGCAGCGACGGAATCAGCATGTTTTGCTTTGGATTTCTTGTCGCCGGCAAACAGCACAGCGGTGGAGATCAGCACAATGAGGCCCAGCAGAATCAATTGCTTGCGCGCAGCGGGCATAGATGCTCCAGGAACTCTTCTTAGTCAGGAAATATTAACCCTACGGTAAGCAAAAGTTGTGAAGAAAGAAAGATTACGACAGGGTGACCCGCCCGCGCGTCATGCGGTTTTTCTAAAATCCCGACCCTGAGCTTGCCGAAGAGGAGGGGGACCCTATAGTCTGCAAAATCTATCACTCATGAACGCATATAACCTAAGAACAATAAATTACATGCTCACATCGTCAGGGGAAACAATTTTTATGAGGGTAGGGTTCCCTCGCTTCGCTCGGGATTACAGAAAACTACGACAGCGTTACCCGCCCGCGCGTCATGCGGCGATGCAGCTCGGAAACCATGTGATCGATATCCGGAGGCGAAATGTTGCAGGCCACACTGGGGTCAAGAAACATCTTCCGTGTGCGGGTTTCCCCGGCCGACGCCCACGGGCGCGGCGGCGAGACATGGCTTACAGCATCGCGACGCAGTTGCACCAGCAGAGCTTGAACAACTTCGCCATCCAGCTTGGCCGGCGCCAGCCAGCTCAATTGCGCGGCAGCCTCACCCAGGGCAAGCTTCTTGCGATACGGGCGCTCGCTCAACATGGCGTCAAATGTGTCCGCCACCGCCACGATCTTTACCGGCAATGAAACTTCGTCATTATGAAGGCGATCAGGATAGCCGGAGCCATCGGCGCGTTCATGATGTGAGCGCACTACTTCAGGGATCTTGGGCCACGGGAACTGCACAGTGGAAACAATGCGATGGCCCTGCACGGTGTGGTCTGCCATTTCCTGGAATTCGCCGGGCTCCAGCGCGCCGGGTTTGCTCAGTAGGTGTTTATCCACCGTCACCATGCCAATGTTGTGCAGGTAGCCGGCGGCGCGCATCTCGCTGGCCTCAGCGGCGCTCATGCCCAGTGATTCCGCTATGCCTGCCGCGTAGCGGCCCACGCGCAAAGAATGGCCGTGCATCTGTACGGCTTTCACATCAATCGTTGCGGCAAAAGCTGCCAAAGCGTCGTCCCAGAAAGAGTGGACAGAAGCGATCAATTTCAGATTGTCGGCCGTACGCTCTTCCAGTGACATCATTAACTGGTGGTTGTACATGGCCAGCGCGATAAACGGGGCCAGGTCGCCAATCTGCTTCAGCACCTCCGGCGTGTACTCCGCTCCGGCTTCACGCTCGCCCAGCAGCAGCGCGCCAATCAACTTGCCATGGACCTTCAACGGCGCAATGCACCGGAACCATACGCTGGAGATATTTCCCGTGGAACTTAAGAAGGTGTCACAGCGCTCGCGCGAAATTCTTTGTGGCCCGGTGACGTTGGTCAGGGCATGCACATGCTTGGAAAGCAGTGGGAAGACGGCGGTTTGGGGGAACACGACAAAGCCTTGCGCCGCGATGGACGCCAGCATGGCCGGTTTTTCCTGGAAGCGAAATAGCGCGCCTGAGCCGGCCCGTATTGCCGCCATTACCACTTCCAGCGCGCCATTGGCGGTCTGGGAAAGGTCTCGCTCACCCGTGAGCACGGGACCCAGTTCGGCCAGGACCTGGGAAGCGAGCAGCGGAGGCCTGCTAGTAAAAAAGGAGTCGGCCAATTTTTCGAGCGGCGCGATCTTCCAGAGCACCTTAGCGTAGCAGCTTAATTCCCAATCAGAAAGGTCTAAGTATCGGGATGGTTAACAGGAAAGGCTTTGCAGGCTTACTTTCTCCAGGAAGCCATAGATTTGGAACTAAAAACACTACACAGTTTGCCCGCAAGTCCAATCTGCTGTCGCGTTCTGCCTTTGGCACCATGTACGGAGACAGCTATGACGTTTGCGCGAATGGAATGCCTGATGCTGCTAGACTGCACCGCTCTAGTATTTGGCCAGGTGAGAAAGAGTACGCCGCCAATCTCGGTGGAAGAAGTCTTTAATAGGTCCGTTGACGGGTCTGAACGAGCGACCTTGGCGCTGGCAGAGAAAATGCCCGATTGTCGTTATAACTTTGTGCCTACCCGCGGCGAGTTCAAGGGCGTCCGCACGTTTGCTAAATTAGCAACGCACATCGCAGTCGCAAACTACCAGATGGGCGCCGCCTTGCTGCGAGAAACAGTGCCGATCGAACCCGGCCCGCACAACAATGGCCCCGATTCGCTTCGCAGCAAGGCCGACGTGGTGCAGTTTTTGCGGGAATCGTTTGTCTATCTGCACAAGGCAATGGCCACGGTCAACGAACACAATCTTATGGGGGTGGTGGAGCTGCCTGGAGGCGGCCGGGCACCTCGTCTTTCCATTGTGACCGCGGCTATCGCGCACCCGTGGGATATCTATGGGCAAATGATTGAATACCTGCGGATGAATGGCATTGATCCAGAAAGGAGCTGATCTGATCCGTCAAATGCCAGCTTTGCCGTAGTGCGTTTGAACAGGACCTGAGAAGCTGCTGTTGGTGTCTAAAGCATGAAGCGGCGACAAACAATCGCTCAATCTCTGCAGAAATTTGCTGGAATGATCTGACTCGAATGAAGCCAACTCCAACCTTTGTCCTTTGCGCTGTATTGTTCCTTTTGCTGTCTTTGCCTGCAATGGCACAGGCTGACAAGGCAGCGAACGCGAGAGAGTACCAGCCGCCAGACCTGCATTACCAGCTTGCCACTAAAGATGGCCGACTCATATTTCATTTAGGCGAGATCATTGAATTGGAAGAAGCCTACTCCGCCGAAGTGCCAGATAAATATCTTCTCCTCAGCCAGCCAAAGAAAGTCAACGGCCACGCCGCCCAAATGACCATTGAACCGAACCATGGTGTAATCGATCGGGTCCTGGATGAAGGCGTGCGCAGCGTTGAATCCATTATGCATGCGAACTGTGGTGGTGTTGGTGGTGGGATCGGGAGCGGCTGCGCCGATTGTGATACACAGTCGCGACTTTCATCTTCTCCGATAAAGATTCCGTTCAATTTGACGCGTCAATTCCAGATCACTCAACCTGGACACTACTTTCTTCAGACAAAGGCCGCAAACGTGGTTTTGGCGCCTACAGCGGAGCAACTGAATTCCCCGATCACTCTCACGTCCAACATTCTTGAAATCGAAGTCGTCGAAGACCCTCTATGGTCCAGGGAGACTCTTGCGGCAGCAATCGAACAGTTCGAAAAAGCAGAAGCAAAATATGTTTCTCACGGATGGGACAAATTGGCCATGAGTCAGATGGGTACCGAGGGAATCGGTGAACGCATAAATCTGGAAGGCGAGATGCAAGAGGCCGCTGAAAAGATGAAACTCTTGGATACCGAGGAGTCTCTTGCTGAAATCGTTCGACGTTATGATGGAGCCAACATCGGCTGGGATTATTACCGTTATATCCTCTACGATGGAATTATTCAGTCCAAACACAACTCTCTAGCCATTGATTTGCTGTCAGAAAGAATGCTGCAACCTGACTTCTGGGTGTCCGAGAGAGTAGTCGACCAGCTGACAGCGATGAAAGTCCAAAGTGAGTTTCCAGCGGCGTTTGATCGCAACGATTCTTCTTATAGGAAACAGTTTTATCCGGAAGCACGGAGAATCTTGCACGACTACGTCCTCGCTGTAGGAAAGAGTTTGGCCGAGAAAGATTCCAATGCTTACGCGCCCAGCTTGAATGTATTCAACCTCTATGCCCCGCAGGATTTTTGCACTGGCCATCCTCTTATTTCCAGAAGCGAGATGCAGGGGATCAACCAGCAAATCCGCGTGTACGAAGAGAGTTCAAAGTAGAAATTGCTCTGCCAGAAAACGAGAAAACACGGAGGCCCCGTTACCTACCTCCGTGTTCCTCTGTGCTATCTGTGGTTAAGTCTTTAGTTGCCCCGGCTCGCCGGCGGAACAATTCCATTCATGCGCAGGTATTCGACCATCTGGCCGTATTCGTCGGCGTCATGAATGACCGCTCCCGAAGCTACGAGCAGCCGCGGCTGTGTGCCCCGGAAAGAGGGCACCTGGTCAAGCGCATTTTGCGGTGTGATCATTTTGGCGGCCCGATGTCCCACAGCAAACGAGTCTTTCAGGAATTGGATGATCTCGGCTTTGGTTTTCAGCTCATCGGGGCCATTTCCACCCTTGATGTTTTCCGGCATCTTTTCTCCGGTCACGCGGCTCCAGAAGAAATAGTTGGCTGCGGCTGTGTGCTTTATCAGCTGAGCGAAGGTGCGGACGTCTTTGTAAGTGGCGTTAGGAATATTCAGGCTGGCCGGAGTGAAGTCAAACTTGTCCGCCGGCATGGCTTCCGCTGCGTCCACTACGTTCTTCTCGTATTGGCTTACCTGGCGGTCGACTAACGCGGAGAGACTGGTAATAGGCGCGGGTGTGGCTTGCGCTTGCGGCGCAGGTGAGGCAGCAGGGGCGGCTGGCTTTGTTCCGCCTTGGGCAAACGCGCTCACGGCAAAGATCATGATAGCCAGAAGACAAAACACTCTCATCTGTTTCATTTTGAAACTCCTCATATATGCAATCTCAAGCGACGAAGAAAGATATCACGGGCTTGGCCTCTGTGCTACCAAAGCAGAAACCACAAAGGACCCGAAGCAACACAAAGGGGCAACTTTAGTACGCGCGGCGCCCGAATTTAGATTTGAAATATCAAACTTTAAATCTCCCGATTTCATCGGGCTGTTTGGCATTCGTAAACACGGTCACTAAAAATATCTTTTAGCGCACCTACCTTCGTGTTCCCGTCCTTTGTGGTTAAGAGACTTAGTTGCCACCCCGGCTGGCTGGCGGAATGATGCCGTTCATGCGCAGGTATTCCACCATCTGCCCATAGTGATCAAAGGCGTGGCCCACGGCAAACGTGGCGCAGAAGAGCTTCGTTGTCTGTCCTTGTCCAAACGGGCTGGGAACCTGGGCAATCACATTTTCCGCGGTTAAAGACTTCGCCGCTTTGTGCCCAACCGCGAAAGAGTCTTTCAAATACTTCACAATCTCGGCTTTCGTCTTTAGCTCGGAAGGGCCGTTGTCTTCCTTGGACTCGATTGGCGACTTGTCGCCGGTAATCGCGCCCCACAGCAGATAGTTGGTGGCGGCTACGTGCCTTACCTCCTCGGCAAACGTCTTCACGGTCTTATATTCACTGCCGGGGATGTTGAGGGTGATGGGAGTGAAATTGAACTTGTCGTCGGGCATAGCCTCTGCCGCGCCCACAAATTCTCTTTCGAGGTTGCTGATTTCCTGGTCAACAACGGATGCGATGGTTGGAGGCGCAGTCTTCTTGGCCTGTGCATTGGGCTTAGCTGCCGGTTTGGCCGCCTGCGCAAACGCGCTCATGGCAAAGCAGGCCAGCGCGAGCAAACAGAAAATTCTAAGATGTTTCATGTTGTTCTCCTCTTTCTCTCATTTATGCATTGGTGGATTGCTGTAAACGATACCACGGCGAGAGCAGCAAGCCGGCAGTCAGAGCAATGGCCGCGAAAGTAAGCGTGAAGTGCACTCCCGCGCTGGACGCCACAGCTCCCCAAACCGCGCTGCCCAAAGCCAATCCGCCCTGCAGGACCAGCACGTACATTGAAATTACGCGCGCCCGAACCCAGTGCGGAGCGGCCGTCTGTGCGGCGAGGTTCAGCGTCGCGAGAATACTGATCCATGCCAACCCTGCTGCCGCGGAAAATGCCGATGCGACTGCGAGCGAAGGCGAACGCACCAGCCCACAAAGCGCAACGGCAAAAACTAATGTTGCGTAGGCGATGACTGCATCGGGCGAGAGCAGCCGCCTCGCGACGGCAAGAACTCCCGTCCCGCCGAGCGCGCCCAGTCCAAAGAAAGCCAGCATTGCGCCAAAGCCTTCCGCGCCAAACTTGCTGGCAATCAGCGGAAGCAATGCCCAGAACACGCTGGCAAAAATGGAAAACAGCAGCGTGCGCACCAGCACGGTGCGAATACGCGGATCCCGCCGTGCGTAACGCAACCCGATGCCGATTTCTCCCATGAACGTGGCGGCCCCATTGCGCGGCTTCGCTTGTGCGGGCTTCCAGTGATAGAGAAATAGAATCACGCCAAAGAATGAAACCGCGTTGAGCAGAAAAGCCCAGCCTGATCCGGTAGTGCCGCAACAGATGGTGGCAATTAACAAACCACCCAGCGCGGGACCAATGGCGCGGGCGATATTGAAGCCCGCAGAGTTGAGCGCCACCGCAGATGCAAGTTGGTTTGGTGGAACAAGGTCGGGAGTGAGTGCTTGCCATGCAGGATCGTTCATCACCGCGCCCACGCCCAGCAGGAAAGTAAAGACCAGGAGAATTTGCGGTGTCACGGTTCCCGTGAGCGTCATGATTCCCAAAACGGTAGCGGCCGCCACCATGGACGCCTGGGTAAAAAGCAGGAACTTGCGGCGATCAAAAATATCCGCCAGCGCGCCGGCCGGCAACGCGATCAACAGCACCGGCAAACTAACGGCTACCTGCACCAGGGCAACCCACATTGGAGAACTTGTGAGCGAAGTCATGAGCCAACCGGTGGCCACGTTCTGCATCCAGCTTCCGGTGTAAGAAATCACGGCGGCAATCCACAGGCTGCGGAAGAGCGGCTCACGCAGAGGCGAGAGAACGGAATCATGGATCGCTACAGGCTGAACTGAAACCGGACTTTCCATGGGTATAGCGGGCCTCGTGGGGCTGGCGGACATGACAAATCATTGGACTGCTTCTCCCACAGGATCGTGAGCAGGCTGCCCGGAAAACGGCCATTCCTTGCGCTGCCAGGAACGCACCAGGAAGAGAATGATCCCAACAAAGGCGATTGCCGCGCCAAAGCGAATTTCTTTCAGATTGGGACGGGCGTAAAGGATATAGACAAAGCCCAGCGCTGCCAGCAACGCGGGAATGGGATAAAGATACATGCGGAAAGGACGCGGGAATTCCGGATGTCGCGAGCGCAACAGCAGGAGCCCGAATACCTGCATAAGAAATTGCACCATAATGCGGATCACCACCAGCGCCGCGATCAGGTCCTGCAGGCGCAGCATGCAGAATACGGTGGTAACCAATCCCAGTGTCAGCAATGAGCGGTGCGGAAAATGATGTTTGGGATGCAGCTTGGCATAGGCCCGAAAGAAGTTGCCATCTTCAGCGGCGGCGTAAGGCACGCGCGAATAGCCAAGCATGAGCGAAAAAACGGAAGCGAACGCCGTCCACATGATGAGGAACGTGCCGAACATTCCCCACCACGTCCCAAATGTGCGTTGCAGCAGCGTGGAGGCGATGTAATAACGCGCTTCATTGGCGCCTATCTGGTCCAACTCCTGCCATGGCAGCACGCCCAATATGCTGATGTTCATCACCAGATAGAGTGCGCCGACAATCACAATGGAAAGCAGGATGGCACGGGGAATGTTGCGCTCCGGGCGCTTGATCTCCGCTCCCAGAAAACACACGTTGTAATAGCCCCAGTAATCATAAGTAGCCAACAGCATGGCCGCGCCCAGGCCGGTGATAAAGCCGGAAGAGAAATTAAACGCGCCGGGGGCAAACGTGAAAGCGCGCGCGCTATTAAAGTGGCTCAAGCCGGCCACGATCACCAACAGGATTGCGCCGAGCACGCCCACGGAAAGATAACGAGCAAGCTGTCCAATGACTGATACGCGACGATACAGAAGCCATAACGCGAGCAGACAACTTCCCATCGCAACAAACGTGCCATGAGTAATAAAGAGGCGAAATTCCAAAGCGCCCATCGGCCCCAATCCCAATGAAACTGTGTGATCGGCGACCACGTGCGCAAGAGACGGCCAAACAAATTCTGCGTAGCGCGCAATTCCCAGACAGCCGGAAGCAATAGAGAGCGGCGCACTGAAGATCAGCTGCCAGACGAAGAGGAATGACATCAGGCGGCCGAGCCGTTTTGCGCCGTAGCTTTCTTTTAGATATTGATATGATCCACCCGCCTGCGGCATGGATGCGCCGAGTTCCGCCCAGACCAGACCGTCACACATGGCCAGCCCCGCGCCCAGCACCCAACCCAGCATCGCTTGCGGGCCATGCATAGCATGAATAATGAGTGGGATCGTAACAAATGGCCCCACTCCGATCATGTCAATGATGTTGAGCGCCGTGGCTTCGCGCAGATTGACTTCGCGCGCCAGACCCGGCTGCGGCGGAGGACTCATTGCAACTCCTGTGTCGTTTCGTTCTGATAGAAAAGGTACAGTTCGAATACCGCAAGAGCGAGCCAGCCAGTGCCAAATATCCACAGGCGGCCAGCTAGCCAGCCATTCAAAGGATTCATGAGTGCTTTAACGAGGTAAAAAAGGGCCAGCAGAAAGAACAACAAAGATAAATAAAAACGTTGCCAGCGAGGGATGCTCAATGATTCCTTGTCCAACCTCCTTTTAAGAAGGATGAGCAGAAAACACGCGATGTATGCAATGGAAAAAACAGACGGATATTTTGCGGCAGCCATGGCGAAATAGAGGGCAGCCGCGGAAAGAACAACTACTCCGAACATGCTAACCGTGTCACGGATCTTTCGCGTGGTCATGCGTGGTACATACTCCTGAAATCGTGCATCGACAGCCTTACTTTTCCTGATGTCCCGCGCTGACCAGGTTCACAAACAGACGTATTGCTCCGGGAACTCCCGCAGGAAGCTGGCGAGAAAATCCATACGCGGAGAAAATGTAAATGCCTTTGCCAAAGTGTGCCAGCAACAGGCCGCCTTTTTGCGGCGGCTCGCCCGGGTCATTGCAGGCTAGCAGCGGCTTGAATTGCGGATCCCATTGAGACATGAAGTAAAGTCCGCGCTCCTGCACCCAGCCGTCAAAGTCTTTTTGGGTGATCTTGTTCGGCCAGTTAAAGACGCGCTCTTCCGGCGCAAGAATTTCCACCGGCTGCTCTTCCACTGAGACACGCACATTGGCCTCGGTCGCGGGGTATGGCGTGTAATGTCCTTCATTGAACGCGCCGGTGCTCTGGTTGTACTGGACGATGAGCGTTCCGCCGTTGTTCACATAGTCCAGCAGGCGGCGGTTGTGTTCGCGCACATCGGTCCGTGTGTCATAGGCACGAATGCCAACGATGATTGTTCCGTAGCGGCTGAGATCGCCCGAGGCTAGCTCCTGCGGCGTGATGATCGCGGTGTTCAATCCAACGCTTTGCAGCACGGAAGGAATTTCGTCGCCAGTGCCCATGATGTAGCCGACCCTGAGCTGCCCCGGCAGCTTTACGTCAACCGCTTGCACGTTTTCAGTCGCGGGTCGATAGGCGGGGTAGGAATCAAGATCGGGGCGAGTGATGATCTTGAAGCCTTCAGCATACTGTTTGCCGTTGTATTCCGCGCGCGCTGTGACCTTGTATGTGCCTTCATGCAGGTTCTGCGGCGTGATCTGGAACGCGTAATTATTCATGTCGCCATCATGATCCAGGTCGACGGCAATTTCGGCTGGTTCAACCTTCCAACCTTGCGGCGTATCTAGTTTAAGCTTGGCATGGATCGCGCTTTGCACATTGCTGCGGACGCTCACACCAATCTGCGATTTTCCCGTCCCGCCAACCGGAGCGACGACGACCGGCGATGTCAGCAACACGGAGATCGGCGGGCCAACCGCCAGAGGCCGCTCTGACTGGCCCAGCGTGGGATCAATGAATTTGATCTTGGCGACGGCAGAGATTTGGCTCGGCGCCGGCTTGTTGCCGTCCATTATCGAGAAATTTGCGAGGGCGTGTACTGGGTAAGGCGGCCAGGGCATGGTAAGCATGCACAAATTGCTGATGGTGTAGACCGTTTCCGTCTCCGGATCAGCGCGGGTGAAGTAGGGTTTTGTGTAGCGGGCATTCTCCGGAACGGTGATCCTAAACTGAACCGCGGCAACTTCGCCTGGCGTCAAAGTGGGCCGCGCATTTGAAGCAGGCGTGACCTGTTCGCTCTTCCAGCCCTCCGCTACCTCCACGCGAAAATCCTGGGGCGCGATCACTGTTTTGCCGCGATTGTATAGGCGCGCAGTCATGGTGAATGTCTGTCCGGGGACGGCCAGAGGCATAGTCTGCTCCATGCGGGGAAAGTAGGAAGGCCCCGGCGGCGGACCGGGAGGATCCACGGAGACTTCAAAGGAGATGCCCAGCGCCTCATTGGCGGCATCGCGGAACTGATTCTGTTTGGTCCAAAGCGCGATCTCAAGCGCGCGTTTGGCGGCGGGCGAGAGTCCCCGCTCACTGCTTATTTCGTTGATCAAATGTTCCGTCTCCGCTTTACCGCCAAGCAGGTCCGGCGCGCAGGCCGAAGGGTCTTGCAACGAAAGAGCTTTACTGGCTGCCTCGATATGTTTCTGCAAAGACTCTAGCGCTGGCCGCAGGAACGGAACCTTCGATTCCTCCGCGCCAAGCCGCGAAGCGAGCCCGACCAGCGAAGTGTCGATGCCATCAAAGAAATCTGCTTCATGCGCCGCCGGCTTGGGCAGCGTGGAATCCGTGAGCTTGTAATAGGTATAGCGCGGGCCTGGAGGGACGCGGATGCCGCCGGTGCCCTGTGACGTCTGGTGCGACAGGCCTTCCAGCGCAAACTGCGTGTACGACATGCCGAGCAGCGGAGAGTACTCTCCGATGTTGAGCTTGACCGTGTAGTCGTCGTCAGCCACATTGCCGCCCTGGAACATGCGCGGCGGATTGCCAACATAAAGCTTCTTTGCCTGCCAGGGCAGAAGGCCTTCTTTGATTTGATCGGGGAATTTGTTGGGGTCGGCGGCAGCCCGGAAAGCCTCCACGGTGAGAATAGCCGAAGCCTGGTGATGGCCATGACCATCGCGCGGCGTGCCGCTGAAGCGCGCGATCAGCACGTCCGGCCGGAAGGTGCGAACGGCGCGCACGAGATCGCCCAAGGCGATGTCATGCCCGTGCCACTTGTT
The DNA here is from genome assembly GCA_020072645.1 of Terriglobia bacterium. Classification (NCBI taxonomy): domain Bacteria; kingdom Pseudomonadati; phylum Acidobacteriota; class Terriglobia; species Terriglobia bacterium. The sequence continues at coordinate 94,077 of JAIQGK010000011.1, read as the reverse complement.
GAAGGTCTCATCGGCGGTCTTGGAGAAGCCGAAGTCGGTCACGTGGCTGAAGCGCTGCTCCACGCCGTAATACTTGTCAGCTTCAAGAAGTTCCAATGTCCGCAGGATGCCGAGCTCATCAGAGCTTTCCGTGCCGAATTTATTCTGGCCGCCTTCGCCCCGCGTGACGGTAAAGAGCAAAACGCTCGCGCCTTTGCCGCGAGCTTCGAGCGTCAGCAGGCCGCCGTCTTCATCGTCCGGATGGGCGACTACCTGCATGATGCGCGCCGTGGTCTTGAGCTTGGTGAGCAACTGTGCCAGATGGAGCGAGCCCAGGTCTTCCGGCAGCGGACGTGTGTCTGAATGAAGGGTGGAAGCAAGAAGGAAAAGCAGGCAGGCACAAGCCAGGGCCTGGCGGATGAGCTTTAAGCGCATGGCGACCATTGTCTCTGTTAGAGGGCATTTCCGGCAAACCGGGTGCAATTTTGTGGCGGGCAAAGAAGCTCGTGCGCCAAGAAAGCCCACATCGTGGGTACCAAAAAAATGATTCAATCGTCTATGGAGAAGGGTATGGGTGCGAGTTATGGCCGGCTTACCGATGGGCTGGCCGCAATTGCGCCAGGAGGAACAAAATGACGATGCAGGCAACAGCACTGGGCACAGAGCCCCGCAATCTCTGGCGCAGCACAGGCGCGATAATTCTGGGATTTCTTGGCGTAGTTGTTCTTTCGCTTGGTACAGACGAGGTACTGCATTTGCTCAAAATCTATCCACCGTGGGGACAGCCGATGTTTGAACCGCGATTAAACCTTCTGACATTGTCGTATCGGATGGTTTACTCGGTGCTCGGGAGCTATATTGCGGCAAAGTTTGCCCCGCGCAATCCCATGCGTCACGCGCTGATTCTGGGAGCTATAGGATTCGTTTTGAGCGTGTCCGGAGCGATATTTGTCCTCACTCACACAAATATAGGCCCTGTCTGGTATCCGGTCTCACTGGTGGTCACCGCTTTGCCGTGTGCCTGGCTTGGTGGGGTTCCTGTATCAGAAGAAGTAGCTTCGCGGGGGTGTGCTGCCGGTATCAAAATAAGAATCGAAATAAAACAGGAGGGCCCTTCACATGTCAAAAATCACTCCCTTTCTCTGGTTTGATGGCCAGGCCGAAGAAGCGATGAATCTTTATATCTCGATTTTCAAGAATTCAAAGGTGGTAACAGTCGCACGCTATGGCGATGCCGGTCCAGGGCCAAAGGGCAGCGTAATGACAGCAGCATTTCAACTGGATGGCCAGGATTTTGTCGCCCTCAACGGCGGGCCGCAATACAAATTTACGCCGGCCATTTCATTCGTGGTGAACTGCGAAGCGCAGCAGGAAGTGGACGAGTTGTGGGAGAAGCTTTCGGCCGGCGGACGAACAGACCGGTGCGGGTGGCTGCAAGATAAATTCGGCGTGTCCTGGCAAATTGTGCCGACGATCCTGAGCAAGCTGTTGCAAGATAAAGACCCGGCAAAAGCAAAGCGAGTAATGCAGGCAATGCTGCAGATGGACAAGATTGATATAGAAAAGCTGAAGCAGGCGGCTGAGAAGGGATAAGTTAGAGCATTATAGGATTTCCCGGATTTTGCGCGCCAGTTCATCGAACTCGTAGGGCTTTTCCATGAAGGCTTCCGGCCCGGAAGGGTCGCTATCTTCAAATGCCCGATCGGCGAAGCCGGAAACATACAGGACCTTCATATCAGGCCGCTGGGTTTTAAGTTGCTGGGCCAGCTCATTACCGTTCATACCTGGCATGAGGACGTCAGTAAGAAGCAGGTCAATCTTATGCGTATATCGGCTGGAAATCTCCAGCGCCTTGAGCGGGAGGTTCGCCGTCAACAGGTGATAACCCAGGCCGCTCAGGAACTCTCGCGCCAGTTCCAGCAGAGGTTCGTGGTCTTCCACCAGCAGAATGGTTTCTGTTCCGCGTAGCGATTCAATGTCCTTCCTGGGAGCCACCGTCAACTCACTTGGCGCGTCCGGTTGAACGCGAGGCAGAAATACATGAAACGTGGTTCCCTTGCCGGGCTCGCTTTGCACACTGACGCCACCGCCGCTTTGCAGCACAATTCCATACATTGACGCCAAGCCCAAACCGGTTCCCTGGCCAAATTCACGCGTGCTGAAGAACGGCTCGAACAGCCGCGCTTTCACCTCCGGCATCATCCCCTCTCCTGTATCGCTCACAGAGAGCAAAACATAATTGCCCGGCATGAGATTGGGATATTGGGGCGCGCTCTCGTCATCGACGTCAACGGTGGAGACGGCAAAAGTCATCTTGCCACCCTCCGGCATTGCGGCCTGCGCATTGGAAGCCAGAATGGCCATGATCTGTTCAATCTGTGCAGGATCAGCCTTGATCCATGCAGGTTCGGCAGCCGGCAGCGTGATTATCTGGATGGTGTCTTCCAGCAATTTCGAAGCTATCTCACAGTTATCCTTGACGACAGCATTCATGTCCAGGAAGCGAAGCGTAAGCACCTGCCGTCGCCCAAATGCCAGTAACTGGCGCGTCAATGCGGCTGCACGCTTGGCTGAAGTCGAAATTTTTGCCACGTAATCCCTGGACGATGCAGATTCCAGCGACGGCAGCAAAAGCTCAGAATAGCCAAGGATCATGCTGAGCAGATTGTTGAACTCATGCGCCACGCCACCGGCAAGCCGTCCCAGCGCTTCAAGTTTTTCCGCCTGCCGCAGGCGCTCCTGGGAAAGCTTGAGCATTGCTTCCATATGAGTGCGCTGGCTTACGTCACGCACAATCGCGATCACGCTTTCCGCGCCGTGGGAGCTGTTTGGGCTCAGGCTGATTTCAACAGGGAGAAGCGTGCCGTCTTTTCTCTGGACTTCCAATTCCAGTCCCGGTCCCATGGGGCGCACCTTTGGATTTCCAGCATAGCCCGCGCGATATCGAGTGTGAACAGACCGCTTGCTTTCCGGAACAAGCATTTCGATCGTCTGGCCCATGAGTTCGGCGCGTGTATACCCAAAGATCTGCTCCGCGGCTGCGTTGACCAGAGTGATGCGCCCATTAGAGTTAACTTCAAGAATGGCGTCCGGCGCGGCTTCCAGCAGGCGGCCAAACCTATCTTCATTCGAACGCAGCGGCGGGGCCGGTTCGACACCAATACACACTTCGGGATTTGCTTTGGGCAAGGGCATGTCTAAGCTAGCTTTTCTTTAGAGTGCATCTGGAACCACCAAAAGAGATGTGACGGATGTCACAGGAGAGAGGCTGGGTTTCGAGGTTATCGCTACTCAATGGGACATGGCTTAGAACTTCAGGGACGCGCGTGGGAACGTGGAGTTCCCGCGGTCGCCGCAAATACAGTGCAGAAACTATATTGTTTGCCCACTTAATGTGGGCGCTGGCCACCCATGGCAGCGGCATCGAACTTGCGATATCCGGCCGGGACCTTGAAGAGCGCGGGATCCTGCGCACCTTCTTTGATGTTGGTGAATTCAGTAGTCATGCCGCCGGCGGTCTGGCTCTTGATGGGAAAATGTAACTTCTGGTCGATCCAAAAAGTTTCCTTGTTGCCAGTCTTGTCCGTGGATTCCCACTTGTCGGAGGAGCGGCCATTGACCGTCTCAGTTCCCATTTTTTTACAGGTAACGTCCTGCCGTCCGGCGCAGGGATCGCTGTTCAAATCCCTCAAATTGGGCATGCGTTGCATCATGGGACTCTTGGCGTCAGCGGGAAATTCCATGTACATTTGCGCATCCGGCATCAGCATGTAGGCCATTTTGCTGTCGCCATCCATAATCATGCTCATTTTGCCGCCAAAGGGGCCGCCCTGGCGCTGGGCCGTTTCAGCGATGTCCACACGCATCTTGGGAAGCGACATGAAAAATTTGCCTTTCATACCAGCGTTGCCAGTGGACGAAGTGGTTGACATGTCGGCGGAAAAGGGCTGCGGCATCTGGGCCAGAGCGGAAACGCTCCATAACACCAGGACGCAGGCGGCGAAAGTGACAGAGAGCCTCTGTTTCACGGTTGTGTTTCTCCTGACAACAAAAAGTGTTAAGGCCTTCTTATACACCAAAATCCGCAATTAGCAACCAGCGTGCTGCAGAATGCAAGATCGTATCGAATCGCTATGAAGAAGCATTGATAAGCCGAGCCATTTATGCTGTGGTAGTCGGCTTTATCCCCATGTCAATCAACTTTAATTCGAAGTTCCTGCAGTGTTCCATGGGTTTGCTATTTTTGTGCTGGATGATCTGCGGCCTTGCCGCGTGCGCGCAGGAAAAAGAACCCACCACAGACTCAGTTTTTGCCGATGCACCTTTTGATAAATGGGCGGCACAGGGAAACCACCAGGACATGGCGTGGCAGGTGCAAACGTCCGCCGACCGGCTTTCTTTCCATCAACGGCTGATTGCCACGATCCAAGTCCAGGTGCCGGGGCCGGAGTTGTTGAAGCGCAGCCATGATGACCACATCACTCTGCTGGTGGAAGTGAGGAACGGTCAAGGCGTGTCTGTCAGAAATTTTGGCCTGCTGGAGCTGAATAACCTGAAGCCGGAGATGAAGCGCAGTGACGTTGAATTCTCCTGGCAGGCCTTTGCGGTGCCGGGGCAGTATGAACTTTCCGTGGCGCTATGGGACAAGAAATCTGGCGAGCACAATTTTCTGCATCGTCTTTTTCATGTGGATGCCTACCGCAACGATCCGTTGCCGGAGATGTGGCGCGGACTTCCGGCTTTCGAATTCTGGTCAACCAAGCGCGACGGCCCGGATTACATGTTTCATGCCGACATCGAGGGGCGGCCAAATCTGTCGCTGGCCACGCGGCGACCAATAGACATGGAAGTGCTGTTTGACATGACGCCTTCGGCGGAAATTTTTCGTGGTAGCTATGGTCAATACAATCGCTATCTTGGCGCGGCCCTGCCCACGTTCAAGCTTTTCAATCAGATCAAGCTTAAAAACGGTTCCCGCGACGCTGCGGCGCTAGACCTGGTGCAGCGCCACATTGTTTTTGAACAGAATGACGGCAAAGATCTTGACTGGGCAACTTTGCGCAAGACCCTTTCTCCCGACAGCGGACCGGGAACAGTGAGCGTAAAGGACCTGCAAAACAAGCAACAGAGTCCGGTGTATCTGCGGGACGAGATCGTGCGCAGGCTGAAAGCCGGGTCGGAACAAGCGAGCAAATCTGGGGAAAGACCATTGCATGTCTTCATTTTGCTGGGAAGCCCGATGGATTTTTATACGTTTCCCAAGCTGCCGGAAATTGAAACCGGAGAAGAGAAGGATTGTGTCATTTACTATCTGCAATTTGAATTCACGCAGAGAGAAGGAGTCACTGGCGCGATCGGTAACGTGGAGAAGATGTTGAAGCCACTGAAGATACGGAGCTTTGAGGTGAGATCGGCGGACGATGTAAGAAGGGTGCTGGGCAAAATGTTGGAAGATCTGAGCAGGCTATAGCAGAAGACCAGACAATGTTTGGCAGTGACGCTCTGCATGTCGCAGTCCACGCGATTCTTAATACGTCACGTCCCTGGATCGAAAAAGGGCAATCCTTCACTGTGTAAATGGATCAACATTCGATCTTGATTCATAGTGCCGCAAATAAATGTCATGCAGCGCCGCCGATGCGTCATAAACCCTTCCTCGCGTTTCGCCTTTTGCGACTAATAAGCCAAGATCGACCAGGATTCTTAAGTCCCGGCTCGCAACCTGTTCGGATACTCCTGTCGAGTTCCTGTAGTGCGTGCGCCTGATGCGAAAACCAGATGCGGCATCGAACAACGCCGGAATCGACCTCTCATGGATGCCTTTTGTGACTACAAGTTGCTCAATTTCAGTCCAGACGCGCTGAGACATCCGGCTGCGCTGAAGAAGCCATGACGCCTGCCGAAAATGGGCGACGAGATTGAATCGAATCCAGGGCCGGCAGTCGTTTTCCGGATGAAACGCTCCCTTACCGACTTCTGCAAGAACGTCATAATAGTCCTGCGTGTACCTGCCCAGATATTCTTCGATACTGCAAAAAGGCGGTTCGATGATTTGCTCCCTTCCCAAAATCAAGGTTTGCAGGCAGCGGGCCATTCTGCCATTGCCGTCTGAAAATGGATGGATCATTACCAAATTCAGGTGACCCATCGCTGCACGTATCATTACCGGCACGTCAGACGTTTCATTCAGGGATGTAACGAGTTCCTGCATGAGCCTTGGCACCAACTCAGCGTCCGGCCCTTCATAGATATTTTGCTGCTTTCGTTCGTCACGGACATAAATGACGCCAGGCCGATACCTGCCCGGCTTCTTCCCCAGGTCATGCTGAATCATCATGAAGTGCAAACTGCGGATTAAGCCCTCACTGTAAGAAAAATGCGGATCATCGGCGAGTTGCAGAGCGTACGTCATTGCGTTTCTATATCCCACCGTAGCCTGCCATGTTGTTCTTTCAGCCGAGAGAGGCTCGTCATCGTCCACTGCGGCAAGGGCATCGTCCCTGGTGACATTGATACCTTCAATGCTATTGGAGTGCCTGATATTCCGGGCCAGAGTAGCTCGCCGAAGAGCCCCAAACCAGCGCCCCGGGGAGCTGATTGAATATTTTAGGGATTGGCGCATTGCCTTTATCTTTTCAAGCACTTCCAACTCTGATGCCAGCAACGCTGGAGCTCTAAAAATCATATAACGACCTTGTACATCAACATGATAATAATATATTATTATTATGTTATAACAATATAATGATTAAATTATTGTATTTTCGGTAAATCGCCACTTTCGAAAACTGAATCGGGATGAAGCGATTGTCGAGAAATGGAAAAGCAGTTAGGGGTCGCCCTTAGGCTCTCACTAGGAAACAAATGAAGGCAAAATATCGAGGGCTCTTAAGAAAAAATATGCTCGTCTAAAAGCGATTGAAATTTGGCTTTCATTGTTTGCAACGCAAAGTGGTCTCACAAAAGACAGATTGAAAATTGCAAAGCGCGCAAAGCAGCAGCCATCCGCCTTGCCAATACCCGCAACTTGCGCGATAATAACAACTTGCCCAGCATGTCCGGGCGTCAATCAGGAAAGGATTCAGTGCAACTGTGCTAATGATTCGATTGGCGCGCATTGGTGCGCGCAAGCAGCCGTATTACCGTGTGGTGGTGATTGATAAGGAGTGCGCCCGCAATGGTCGCTCTGTGGAAGTGGTGGGACTTTACAATCCCCGGACCAATCCCACTACAATCGACTTGAAACGTGACCGTATTGATTATTGGGTCTCAAAGGGCGCGCAGCTTTCTGATACCGTGGGGCGTCTGCTCACCAAAGCAAAAGCCGCACCGGCGCCGGCGGCCTGAGGCAAGAAGCAAGAGTCAGTTCTTTTCCGGGACACAGTCAGAGAAGTTTGGGCCCCAAGCTTAGCTAGGTGAAGGACTCCCCCATGACGGAAACGGGCGGCGATATGCGTATGCTCGTGGAGCAGATTGCTCAGGCTCTTGTAGACGCTCCAGAACAAGTTCAAGTGACCCCGGTTGAAGATGGCGACGCCACGATCCTGGAATTGCGCGTGGCGGCAACGGACCTGGGCAAGGTGATCGGCCGGCAGGGACGCACGGCCAAATCAATCCGCACGCTATTGGGCGCGGCCAGCATGAAGTACAAGAAACGCTACATGCTGGAGATTATTGAAGACGAAGACGACGAGGAAACTGGCCCGGCGGAATAGCTTTGCTGATCTTTCTGCCCTGATTGGGCCCGGCAGCGCGGATGACTGAAGAAGCTGAGTTCGTCACGATTGCCCGGGTGGCCAAAACGCAGGGACGCCACGGCGAAGTTGCCGCAACCTTGCTCACCGATTTCCCCGAGCTGTTTGAATCGCGCAGGAAACTTTTTGCGCTTGGCGACAGGGGGAAGCTAAGCGGCGCGGCTGAGCTGAAGCGGCGAAAGCTTGACCTGGACGAGCACTGGTTCCACAAAGGCATGGTGGTGCTCAAGTTTGCCGGCGTGGATTCCATCAGCGATGCGGAAACGCTGGTGGGAAGCGAGATCCAGATCCCACGCAGCGAACGCGCTGCACTGGGCAACGACGAGTTTTACGTAAGCGATCTAGCAGGCTGCACCGTAACGGATTCCGGCCGCGAGATCGGACGGATTAAAGATGTCCAGTTTGGCAGCGGAGAAGCGCCGCTGCTGGTGATCCAGGGCGAGAAGGAATACCTGGTCCCATTTGCTGCTGCTTACATTGAAAAGATTGCGCTGGAGCAGAAGCGCCTGGAGATGAAGCTTCCGGAAGGACTGCTTGAGCTGGATGCGCCGCTGAACCAGGAAGAAAAACAGCGGCAGCATGAGAAGTCTTGATCGGGTCCGCACAAATGAAGTTCGAGATCGTAACTATTTTTCCGGACTTTTTTAGCGGGCCGCTGGATTACGGCATTGTGCGCAGGGCGCGCGAAGCCTCGTTCATTGAAATAAAAATTCACGACCTGCGGGCCTTTACCACGGACCGGCACAAGACGGTGGATGACCGCCCGTTTGGCGGTGGTGAAGGAATGGTGTTGAAGCCGGAACCGCTGTTTGAATGCGTAGAGTCGTTGAAACTGGCGACGCGCGATCAACGACTGGCGGGCGAGGCGAAAGAGACTGTGGTGTTGCTCTCTCCACAAGGCCGGATTTTTACGCAGGCAGTGGCGGAAGAGATGGCCGCGCTGGAGCGGATTATTTTGATCTGCGGGCGCTATGAAGGCGTGGACGAGCGGGTGGCCGAGAGCCTGGCGGACCAGGAAATTTCCATTGGCGACTACGTTCTGAGTGGCGGCGAGTTGGGCGCGGCGGTGATGATTGACACCATCACGCGGCTGGTTCCGGGAGCACTGGGAAACGCGGCGTCGGCACGGCAGGAAAGTTTTAGCGGGGCTTCTTTTAGTAACCCCCAAAAAGCCGGCGTTGATGGGCCGGACAGCACATGCGGATCGGGCGGGTTGCTGGATTATCCGCATTACACGCGGCCGGCGGAGTTTCGCGGGATGGCGGTGCCGGAAGTTTTGATCGGCGGCAACCATGAGCAGATACGCAAGTGGCGTCGCGGCAAGGCGCTGGAAAAGACATTGCGTAATCGTCCGGACCTGCTGGAACGGCAGCCGCTGAGCGAGGAAGACAAAAAGTTTCTAGCTGAAGTCGGCAAGAAGAGCAAATAGCAACTGGCAATCAGCAAATAGCAACTGCATGGATCAACGAAGTTCGCTATTTGCCATTTGCTAGCTACTAATTGCTAAAATTAAAAGAAGAGATAAAGAAGGAATACGATCATGTCACAGCACCCAATAATGGAAAAACTCGCTGCCAAGCTGCAGCGCAAGGACATTCCTGACGTAAAGCCGGGCGACAGCGTCCGCGTTCAGGTCAAGATCAAAGAAGGCGACAAAGAGCGCGTACAGGCGTTTGAAGGCACCGTAATTTCCATGCGCAGCGGCCCGCAAGGCAGCTTTACCGTGCGCAAAGTCAGCTTTGGCCAGGGCGTGGAGCGTATCTTCCCGTTCAACTCCAAGGTGTTGGATAAAGTTGAGGTCGTGCGTTCCAACCAGGTGCGCCGCGCCAAACTATTTTACCTGCGCGCACTCAAAGGCAAGGCTGCACGCCTGCGTGAAGTCGATCATCGTGCCGTGGCCGCAAAGGCTGAAGCCGCTGAAACTGCCGCGCAAGCCGAATAATTTTCTTACACGCTCCAGGCTGCGGGAAGAAATTTTCCGCAGCTTTTTCTTTTTCCACTGTCGGCTGGGGCATAATGGACCACAGACCTTCTCGAGTTCACTGATCCTCATGGCTGATTCTGTTTCCACTCGTAGCGTCCCGTCTAAACTTTTTGAGGGAGCGTACTACTCCGTCACCGATAGCGAGGGTTTCAGCATCGCCAAAGTGCTGAAGCTGGAGCCGGAGATCGTTCACGTAAGGATCTACCAGCAGTATTTCCAACAGCGCCCGCGCTCGATTGATCCTGGCGCACTCGCTGTGGGAACCATCCGCGATAGAGACCGTCTTGGCATAGGACATTTGCCCCTTCGGTTGGCAACTTTTATCAATCATGAGCCCATGTTCCTGACGCATGCGGAAGTGAAACCCGAAGAGCTACAGGGTTACAATTTGTGGAAAGAAACCGCTGACGGAAGTGTCTTCGAATAAAATGTCCGCCGCTCCCCAACCCGCGCGCGTGAAGCGCAAGAAGCGCGTCATCCCGGTGAATCCGGCCACGGGACTGCCGTTTTCCAAGGGCACCATGAAGATGCGGCTGCTCAAGCGGCTCAAATGCACACAGAAATTTGAGAAACTGGCGTGGGAATCAGGCGCGCGCCTTGTTGCCGGCGTGGATGAAGTTGGCCGCGGCTGCCTGTTTGGTCCCGTCGTGGCAGGTGCGGTGATTCTCGAACCCGGCTATCGCATCAAAGGCCTGCGCGATTCCAAACTGATTGACCAGAAGACCCGCGAGACGCTGGCCGAGCGAATTAAGCAACATGCCATCGCTTACGCCGTAGCAGCCGTGGACGTGGCGCGGATCGACCAAATCAATATTTATTGGGCCTCACTGCTTGCCATGCGAGAAGCCGTGGCGCAGCTTTCTCCCGGCCCTGACCATCTTCTGGTGGACGCCGTCCGCGTGAACTGGGAGTGTCCTCAGACCAAGATCATCCATGGCGACGCGCTTTCCATCTCGATTGCCGCCGCTTCCATCATTGCCAAAGTCCATCGCGACGAAATGATTCGCCGCTGGTCGCCGGTGTATCCCGAGTATGATCTGGCGTCAAACAAGGGCTACCGCTCGCCCAAACACCTTGCCGCACTCAATGAGCTTGGTCCCACGCCGCTGCACCGTCTGTCATTTGCTCCGGTATGGATGTGCCAGGGCAGCCAGCAGGAAGCTTTTGAGTTTGAGGACGATGAACTGACGGAGGATGATGAGGCTCTGGCCGTCGATGGCGACTGAAACCCATAATTCCTTCTGAATTGGTGGAGTTGAGGAAGATGGGTGAAGAGAATGGAAGAATAGTCTGGAAATCGGACCCACGAGCGCAGGACACGGCAAACAGAGACGGCCCGGACCGTCTCTTGGATCTTCATCTTCTCCGAAGAAACTACCTTCTACTAGGCAGATCGAAAGAGCACTGCGATCACGGCCGGTTCGGTTGTACGTCGAGGATACCGCCCGTAGTACCTTCAATTTCCCTCCCTCCTGGTTCGGTGAAGAAGCAGCGGAAGTGATAGACGCCTCCTACAGTCAGCTTGCGCTCCTGAGAATCGAGCATTTCTATCGTGTTGTCATTGAAAGGAGAGAGGAACACTACACGGACTCTACCTTCACGACCTTTGAAGCAGATGGTTGTATCTTTTTCAATGATTGTTCCTTCTTCAACGGTACCGGGCGTCGCAGTAACCACTCCTGTTTCAGGATCGTAATCAAGCACGATCTCTATCACGTCGGACGACCCAGTGCCGGATCCGTTTGCAATCAGGGTTGGGGATACCATTTGGCCATTCCTCCTTAGTTATTTTGGTGCCATCAATTGTTTAAAGCGAGAATCCTGCCGAAAATCCGCCAGGTCTGGATGATGTTCTAACGCAATTCTCGCTTCCGGGGTGGCACGTGAGGCGACTTTGAAGGCCATCTCCCTGTTTCCCAGGGCTTCATAGGTTAATATCGCGTTCCGAATGAGTTGGTTGTCATTTGTGGGAACTTGCAACGCCTGACCTATTTCCTGTTCTGCATCGCTCTTTTGACCAAGTCTGGCCTGGGCATACGCCTTAAATGCCCGGATAGATCCACTGGAAGGGTTAATCTGAAGATTCGCTGATGTCAAACTAAGAGCTCTCTTATAAGCTGCGATTGATTCCTTAGCATGGCCTAGTCTACGTTGAGAATCGCCGAGGTTAATCCAATACAAATGGCTTGCCGGCTGCAGCGCCACAGCCTGCTGATAAAGGGGCAGGGCTTCAGCGTCGCGCCCCAGATAGACCAGTGTGGCCCCCAGGTTGTTTAGGTTAAATGGAGTCTCTTTCAGTTGTACCGCCGCCCTGAAAGCGGTCTCGGCTTCCGCATATTTGCCCAGCTCCGTCAATATGGAGCCCAGGTTGCTATAACCATCCAGATCGTTTACCGAGTGTTCTACTTCTTTCCTGTATTGCTGCGCGGCTTCGGCAAACTTGCCCTGGTAATAGTAAAAGCCTCCAAGATATTGATAGGGTTTGTAGTAGCCGGGATCGAGCTGGATTGCCTTATGGTAAGCTTCCAGCGCCTTGTCAAAGGTGCCCTGCATTTCGTAAGCGAACCCGGCCCGCAGCCATGCTTCCGCATTACTCGGATCGACCTCCAGCGCGCGGCGGCTATCTTCCAATGCTTGCGCGTTCCTGCCCAAAGCAATATTCAGGCCCGCGGACGCAGTCCGTACCCGGGGCGAATCCGGGTCCAGCATCTCACCGGCCAGCAAATAAGTTCGAGCAGCCTCCTGCGCTTGGCTGCTTTTCTCCACACTGTATTTTGCGATATAGGCATCCGCCAGCCCGGCAAAGGGCAAGGGTGAATGGCGGTCTGCGGCGGCAGCTTGCTGGAATTGCGCGATCGCCTGGTCATAGCTAAAGCGGCCCTGGCGAAGATAGTTGCGGCCGCTTTCATAGGCTGCTTTGGCGACCGGCGAGACCGCCTCTAGTCCTGCTGCTCGGGGCAGGTGCAGAGACCAACCCTGCAAGGCCACCGGGCAAGTCTTCCACGTCGGATTGAGCGAAGTGTCCGGAATAATGGCGAACCTCAGCATGGGTATTTGCGTCAACCACGGCTGCTTCTACGGCAACGCCATTGCTATCGCGGTGCAGTTCAAGCTGCAGAGCATGCGTTGCGTGCAGGATACTTCCCGCTTGCCCGGGAGTTGTAACACCCCGCATGGCAGCAGCTTCAGATGAGATCAAACGAAACTTTGGTTTACTCCCTGGCTCCCGGGCAAGCCTCTCAGTGACGTCATGCAAAACGCCCTGGCCAAAATTTTGCAGATCTGCTGTGCTCTGGACGGGAAGAATTGCCAAGCTGACGTCCGCAGGCCGGAAGTATTCATAGATTGGCTGCCACAGGAAAGCGCCGGTAGCAAGGAGTACCAGCGCCGCGATGGCAACCCAAGGCCGGCGGTAGAAAGGCTTACGGTCAAGAACAGCAAGGACTTTTTCGGCGGAAGGTCTTTTTTCTGGAAGGGTTGCAAGGCAGGGGCGAATAGCATCAGCCCAAATTCGCGGCAACTTCTTAATAGGCTTGCCGGGGACAGCATACAATTGCGCGTCGTCATGACTGTTGGCGGCTTGGGTGAATGGCTTTGATCCGGTCACCATCTCATGGAGAATTACTCCGAGCGCATAAATATCCGAGGCGGGCGATGCGGTGCCGTCCTGCTTCAATTCAGGCGCCATGTAGCTGGGAGTACCGCCGATGAGATCAGTGTTTCCATCCTGGTCAGCTGCCAGCCCGAAATCCGTGATCACTGCGCGCAGTTCTTTATTTGTTCCGGGAGAGAGGATTATGTTGGCAGGCTTTAAATCGCGGTGCAGAACGCCGCAACGATGGGCTTCAGCCAATCCGGCGCAAAGCTGGCGGGCAAACTTTAATGCCTCTTCATGTTCCAGCTTGCCACGGGATAGGCGGCTGAGCAGGGTTTCCCCATCGAGAAACTCCATCGTGAGGAAATCCAACTCGCCCAGATCCGTGTCCGCCGTATGTATCTCATTTACCAGACAGACGTTTGGATGGCGTACCTTTAGCGCACCACGCAATTCCGGCGAGAGACGCTCATACCCTAATTTGGCGCACTTAATGGCGATGCGCTGCTGCCGCTTGCGATCATAAGCTTCATATACGACGCCCATGCCGCCATCGCCGACTTCGCGTATGATTTCAAACCCGTCTGCAATCACCTGGTGCGGCTTGAAAGGACGATCCAGGGCCTCCAGATCGATGAGTCCAACTAAAGGATCACGCATGAAGTCCCCCATGCGTTCTTCCCACTCCACTATCTCGGATACTTCCGAATAAAGGTCTTGATCTTGATGACACGCGGCACGCAGATAGGTTTCGCGCTGACCGGGAGGGGTTCGGAGCGTCTCCCGCACCAGGCCCATCAGCCGCTCTTCTCTGTCTAGCATTTCCCCTCGCTCAATTTCTGATGAAGCCATTTTTTGCCGCGGTGCCATTCGTGTTCAACGCTTGCCTCCGTCAAGGCGAGCTTTTCCGCGGTTTCTTTCGTGCTTAGCCCTAAATAGGACCGGAATACCACCACGCTGCACCGGATGGGAAATTCTTTCTCTAGCTCATCTAATAACTCGTCGATCACTACGGCTTTTTCAAGCCAGTTGCGTCCTGCCAGAAGGCCTTCGGGTAACCCTTCCAAAGGCAGGGGCTTGATATGTTTCTTTCTGGCGTAATCGATAAGAAAACGCCGCATCTTCACAGTGACTATAGCGAAGAAATGGCCCCGATCCCGCCAATCAATCTTTCTGGCATTCAAAAGCCTTATAAAACATTCATTTACCAGATCACTTTTTTGCACAGAATGGTCAGGACGCTCGCTCCGCAGGCAGCGAGCCGCAAGCTTGCGGAGATCCGGCATGAGCAACCGGAAGAGTTGTTCTTCCGCATCCGGGTCCCCGTCCCTCCATCTATGGAGAAGCACGGTGAGGTCCTTATCGTTCGTGGACACAGTCTTTCTTGCCTCTTGGTGGTTCAGATCGGCCAATTATAGGTCTAAGTAGCAGAAGTGCAAGACTTTCCGTAGCTTCCCATTCAAAGCCGAAACTAGAACAGATTGTCGCCGGCCATGGCAAATGGAGCAATTGCAAGAAAGATTCCAGACAAGTTGGCGGAATTTCATTGTTCGCATCGCTACTTCAAATGAAACCGAGCCAATTTTTTACCGGGTACAAGCTACGCGGATTGAGCGCATCAGTCATCCGCTAAACGCAAGAAACCCGGTGCGAGGAGCGAGAAACCATGGCTTCCCCAGGTGTATTGCCTTCATTTGAATTCAATGCGACATATGTTCATTCACTACGGCAGAGAGATCCTGCTACGGAAGAACATTTTGTCTCACACTTCAGCCCCATGTTGCTGCGGAAGTTGCGCAAGCATCTGCGCTCCACCGAGTTGGCGCGCGAGCTGCGGCAAGAAACATTTTTGCGAGTCCTGACATTTCTTCGCTCGAACCAGAGCATTCGCGACCCTGAGCGTTTTGAATATTTTGTGCTCGGGGTGTGCAATAACGTGCTGCATGAGACATATCGGCGACAGAAGAAGGTGGCGCCTTTGGATCCGGAACTCGACGTGGTCAGCAACGCGCCCGGCCCAGATGCACGTGCGATGGCCGCTGAAAGAGCGGACCGCGTACAAAGAATGCTTTCGGGCCTGTCTCCTCGGGCCCGCGCCATCCTGAAGGCCACCTTTCTGGAAGAGAAAGACCGAGACGAGATCTGCGTGAAGTTTGGAGTCAATCGCAATCACCTGCGCCTGCTAATTTGCCGCGCGAAGAAGACACTCAGCCGTTGCGCGCGAGAGCAAATGAGCAAGAAAAGCGCCGTGCATTTGCGCCGCTCATCGAGATCTAAACGGAGAACCCTAGTTCAAGTCATCTCTTCGCGCCCATCGTCGCCGAAAAGCGCAATATCTCGCCCAGCAACGGTCTTTCTGCCGCCCCTGCACGCAACTAATGTCCCCACCACTGCCGGAACTTGGCTGTAAAGAACTTATGGCGTGACGCCTATCAGTTTGGCAATGGTGCATATGGCCAAATTGGAACTCCTTTCATCTTTTTCCGCATTCCAAATTGCCGGCGAAAGAATGTGATTAGGGAAATTAATTATGGTCAAGCTGTATCAGATGAACACCTGACTCGCACTACATAGATGACAGTTACAAATCACAAACTGAATGTGAGTACTCGAATCCTCCATTCAATTAAAAAATTGTTAAAGAACCCGGACAGCGCGGCGAGATGTTTGCGCCGGCTCCTGGGTCCGGCGCTTTTGTAATAAGCAGACCGCGGACCAGATCGCAAATCCGCAACCTCCTTTCACTGGGCCAGAACTTCCGGAGGGGCCTGTTTTCCGGACAGGAACCATTACAGGCCAGAAACGCGAGTAATTCCGTTCGCGCCAGGCGTTACAGCTAACTTACAAGCAAGCAAACAATAGAAAATTGTTTTGCCAATGAGCTCTTCCGAGCAGTACTCGGCTCAATGGCATGCATACTTGCGCAAATTTTAAGCATTGAAGGATGAGCTAAACATGATGACGGCACAACTCCCCCAGGGTGCAGGCTCCAGTTACGCCTGCTCCAGGCTTCCACGGTTCAGCACAACAAGCAGCACGTTTACAAGGGTGCTAGGCATCCTGCTTCTCAACCTGCTCGCCATGGCGAGCCCAGCATGGGCACAGCTGCCAATACCGGCATCGACGCAATTTGACATTTCAGGCTTTATTCAATCGGCTTCACTGGGCGGCCCCATTCCAGCCGCCGGCACCGCACACCAGGGCGGATCGATTACCGTGAACGGCCATGTGATTATTGTTCCGGCGGAAACGATTGTGATCCTGCCCGCAAGCGCGCTGACGTGGCAGGAACTTTTTGCCAACGCTCCAGCCCCGTATGGCTTGCTGGCCGCCGGCGGACCGAGCACAGGCATGGCCCTTTCAGACGTTCCAGCGCCTCTTACTACGTATGAAGCGCAAGTCGTTGGCAATCGTGTGCTGGGCGGGCCCGCGGGTGCGGACGTGTACATAGCCGGACTGATTTACATTTCCCAGCACGCCCTGAACACCGGCTCTGGATACATCAACTGCATCAACTACACCAATGGTGAGATGCGTGTGGGCGGCGTGATTGGCAATTGCGCCAGCGGCGCGCGCGTGCAAATTAATGATCCTGTAATCACTGCCGCTGGAGACGTTGCTGTAGGAACGGGACGTTACAGCCGCGGACAATCACCTGATCCGCACTTCCAGGCCGACCAGGACAATCCCACCATTGCTTCTGCAACGGGCTTCCCCATGTGCATGCCGCGCGTTCTGGCTGATCCATCGGTCCCCGGCAATCCGGACGATGCGCGATGCCCGTTGACGCAGAGGCCTCTCGCCGTCGCGCCCGCGGTTGGGTTTGCCACTAATTTCACAACGCTTCCTCCGGGTGGCGGCTCACCTGATCCA
Source organism: Terriglobia bacterium (assembly GCA_020072645.1). Taxonomy (NCBI): domain Bacteria; kingdom Pseudomonadati; phylum Acidobacteriota; class Terriglobia; species Terriglobia bacterium. Next base: position 76,892 of record JAIQGK010000011.1, on the reverse strand, counting down.
ACCATTCAGGCACCGCTGGAAGTTGGCGACTGGATCACGTTCGCGGGAACAGTGGTTGCAGATCCAGGGCTCACCGCCGGCCAAACTGCCGGCCCATGGCCGGGCGACGCCAACACTTACATCTCCGCGCACACAATCAGCAACAACGTTGCTATCTACACTTTCCCGGGCACCAATCCAGCGTATGTTGCCACTGAAGTCACGATCATCGGCACTGGAGGACTTACGGTGCTGGGCGCTGGTGAAGCGGTGGTCCGCACGCGCTTTGAAGGAATGACGACTGACGTTGATCCCACCGGCTTGGCGCAGAGAATTATCCATCTTTATGGCATCGATTTCGATGGCATCACCGGAGCAGCCACGGACCGCGACTTTGGCACCATCAGCGTGGATCCTGGCCCGCCGATTGGTGCGGTGAAAGGGCGCTGGCGTTTTCGTCCGCCTTGTTTGCCTTTTGGCTCGGCTGCAACCGTGAAGAACTGCGTGATGAACGCCGCCGGCAACTTCCTGCCGCCGCCGCGAGAGATGCGCGCCGTGATCCAGGGAGCATTTACGGCGCCCATTACCGCTGCTTCGCCGCGGTCGGCCAACGGGATTGTTTACGGCCAGTACCACGCGCCGATTCTCGAATACATCTTCCCAGAGAACGTGCCCGGCGCGCCGATCCCAGAAAATAATTTCAACACGATTCCGTTCCTCGCACAGGGCGGATATACCTCGGCTGCGGGAACGCAAGTGGGGCAACTCAATCCGTGGCCCAGCAATGTTACGCCGGCTCCGGCTTGCACAGCAGCAATCGCCAATGCTGGTGGGCCTTATACGGTCGCATCGGGCGGAGCGGTGACCCTGGCCGGATCGTCACCGGGGACGGCCCCCGTAACTTTCTCCTGGGCTGCTCCGGGAGTGGGAACGTTGTCTAATTTATCGATCGCGAACCCGGTTTACACGGCGCCAGTGGTTGCTGCGACTACGGTCGTGCCTCTGACTTTCACCGCGACGAATTGCGGTGGCGCTTCAGTGGCGGCCACTTCTGTAACCATCAACGCACCTGGAAACCCGACCGTAAATTCTGTGGCTCCGCTCACGGTGGTTTCCGGCACGGGCGCAAGCTTTGTCGCCAGCGGATCTGATCCTAACGTTCCCGCGCTCACGCCGCTCACTTTCACGGTTGTTCAGACTTCAGGCCCGGCTTTGATCGGCATTGCCGTGACGCCTTCAAGTCCAACGACGGCGACCGTGAGCTTCACCGCGCCAGCCGTGGCAGTTTCTTCAACGGCGACGCTAAGCCTTACGGCAACCAACACGGCCCCGCTGACTTCAGCTCCTACGATTGTTTCCATCACTATCAATCCGGCTGTGATCGCGGATACTGTGCTGGTTACAGCGGCAGAGTACCGGACGAGCAAGCAACGGCTGATCCTCACGGCAACGTCGAATGCCGTTGGGCCAGTGACGTTAAAACTCCAACCGTACCTGACCAGCACAGGTCTGGTTTACAATCCGGCTGCTTCAGCCGGGGGATTGGGAGATACATTCACCCTGGCGGCGGGCGTTTTCACGCTTGACATTACAGGAGCGCCCGCGCCGGCCTGCGGCAATCCGGCGGCCTACGCTACTCCCTGTCCGGCAAAACCGCTGGATATTAAATCGAGCGGGGGCGGCGACAGCCTGCCTTTTGCCTTGACCAAGATCCGTCAATAGGGGTCTTTGTTCATCCAAAAGGGCTGGCGGGCTAAACACTCGGCAGCCCTATGAGTTAGAGCGCAGCCAGGAAACGACAACCCTTTGTCCGGGGTTGCCGTTTTGTTTTTGTAGCCATTTTGGCGATCACGGTAAGGGTGTCGAGGCGGCGAATGATGAGGGCTGAAGATAAATATCGAAAAACATGTCCCGGGAAGGCCGAAAACGGTGCATATATAAGTAGAGGGAGATTTTTCTCAGTCGAGCTTGACGAGCGGCGGCTGTAATTGACAAAGATGGTTCGAGTGATCGGACACCGAAAATAAATATTGAGAAAAACGTCTTCGAGGGGCCCAAAAACGACACTAGGCCGATAGCAGCGTTGGAGACGCCCAGGGGAGAAGCCTTCGCGACTTCTCCCGGGTCCTTTTGGGATTTACAAACCGCAGCCGGTTCCGAGCGTGATAGCTGGCCTTGATTACCACCTAGCTAAAAAGGTGGACATTGAGGCAACGTCTGAGGTGAACTGGTGGAAAAAATGTTTTGGCTCCAGCATGCCCCCGCAACGCCATCCCATTGCAGATCAACACCATTGTGCGATGCCCGATTGCCACTCACGGTATTGCCCGTACCGCCAGCGATGCTGATCCCGTTCAACCGATTGTCCTCAACAACATTATCGAGGATCGTGCACGCCTGGAAACGATTGTCTCCAGTCACAAGCAGACCGTTTCCACCATTAGCTCTGAGGAAATTATCTTCAATGTTCCCGCAGTTTCCAGGGTCCGTGACCTCAGCTTCAATGCCATTCGTCTCATTTCGGAAGATCATATTTCCACGAATCGTATGCGAACCCTCGCTTTCGAAATGGATCCCTACATGATTTTCAGTGATGACGTTCTGTGAGACCACTGGGTTCGCCCTTAGCAGTATAAGTCCGAAATCAGAGTGGTTTCGTATGATGTTGCGATAGACGAAGTGGCCTGGACCGGAGATAGTGATTCCTGCTTTGCCTCGGTCTCGTCCATCAATGGTGTTGTCGAGGATCCTGACACGGTTGGCGTCCAGATTAATCCCATTCATGTTCCGGACCAAATCAAGGTCGTAAATCATTACGTCCCCGGTGCCGTGATCAAGGTTGATTCCTATGCCAAAGTTTACGATGCGCCCGGGGCCTTTCACGATAATTGAGTCGCCACCCAGATTAACTCCCGTACCAGAACCTTGTCCGGTAATCTTGTGTCCATTGAGGTCCAGAGTCACCGGCGTGGCCGCCACAATGTGTATGCCGTCGGCCGGACACGGCCCTAAATCACGGGTGAGCTTGATGCTTGTCTTGATCACATCACCGCAAGCAAACGATGATGGTTGTGGCAACGCAATAGCTACAGATGAAATGGCTAGAATCACAGTCAAAAGCCATGCGTTCCGACAAACGTTTATTTTGAGAATCCTAATGTTCGACATTGTCTTACTTCCTTTCACTCCGCTCCGCTTCCAAGCGGAGCTTTTCAACAAAGATTTCCAGTAAGAATTGAATGATGAATCCCCGTATATGTCTGTGTTCCCCATCACCTATCAGGGGATGGCCGCTGCGCGCTGGCCTGCGGCGCGAGGATGAAGGCCTTCGTTTCCTTTTCCCAAACGTTGAAACGGCGGCGGCATGGTCGCTGGATAAATCCTCGGGGGCCTTCCACTCAGCCTTGCTCCCATTCGGTCGCGCGGCTTCGGTCAGGATGACAGGGGTTGAGAGTTTGGAGGAAATAAAAGAGGCGTCCTCTCGGAGCGTCTTCTCGGAACGCCGTCGCTTTAAAGATCGAGACGTAGCAGTGCTACGTCTCTACGCTAACTGTATGGCCATAGCGCCGCATGACGTGGGCGCAGTGACGAACAAATCTTTATAAGAAAACACAAGATCCCCCGGCCTATTTGCCCGCTGGTAAAAACGCGGCTCATTTAACGGCCGTCGGGATGACGAGCAAAAAAGAAAGACGTCCGTTGCAGGACGCCATTCAATCTTATTCGGAATCGAGACGTAGCATGCTACGTCTCTACGTTGAGATTTATTTTGGAACCGCTACGCCGTTAAAGTCCCGAGTTTACTGCTGCACGCCTACTGCCGGTTTTTCTGCCGGAGTGCCGCTGGCGGTGGTGGCGCGGGCGGCGAAGAAGTTATGGTCGTACAGCGCGCGGTAGAATTTGCCGCTGATTTCGGCGGCCTTGGGGCCAAAGGTCGGACGGCCACCCTGGAGAAAGACCACGGTGACGATGTGTCCGTACTGCGTGTCAGCGTATGAAGCGAACCATCCGAAGCGCGTACCATCTTTGGAGCAGGTGCCGGTCTTGCCCAGGATTTGCTCTTCACTAAAGTTCAGGCCAACGCGGCGGGCGGTCCCGTATCGAACGGCGCCGGTCATGCCTTCTGCAATTTCAGGAACGAGCGGGCCAATATCAAGCTGGCGCTTTATGCGCGGCTCAAAGTTGATGACCTGATCGACAGACGTGGGATGCTGGAGGTAATAGAGCGTGCCTCCGTTGGCGACGGCGGAAACGAGCGCGCCGAGTTGCAGCGGAGTCATGGAAATGCTTTCACCAAAAGAACACATCTTGCCGACGCCGCCCAGGTTTGCAGGGAGCTCATGATCGGGGAACGTGCCGAGATGCTCACCTTGAATGCCATAACCGGCAAGCTCACCGAGTCCGAACTGGTGGGCGTAAAAGCTGACCTTGGGGAAGCCGAGACGGCGCCCGACAGCCTCAAAGTAAGCGTTGTTGGAGTGCGCCAGGGCCTGCGTAAGACTCATGTGCGAGCGGCCGCCCAGAGAGATGGATTCCTGCCGGGTAATAACTTTTTCACTGAGGCCGGCCAGCGCCACAGCAACCTTGATGGTGGAGCAGGGCTGCGCGCCTTCACTGAGCGCAAGCTTCTGGTTGACCATGGCAAGAATGCGTCCGCTGGTGGGATCAATGGCGACGACGGTACCGTTCATGTTGCCCAGCGCATCAATAGCGGCCTGGCGCACGACGGGATCTTCACCTTCAACGATGTCGCCGTCGGTGATGTCGTCGGCAAATGAACTAGCAGTGAATGTTTCAACCCAGCGGTGGCGAGCATGGCGGCGATGGAGACTTGCGGTCTTGAGGGTCGCGCTATTGGCGGCTTTTGCGCGAATAGCTTTTGCAGTGGTAGTGCGCGGGGTGGCGGAGCGTGCAGCTACATGTCTTCTTGCGGCGCGCTGGTGGCGGAGCCGCGCCATGCGTTTTTGCGCACGGGCGCTTTCAGTTACGTGTCCGCTGGCCTTGGCTTTGGTGGTGGTGCTGCTTGAGCTGGATGCGAGCGCGAACGAACCGCTGGACAAACCAAAAATAGAAACGAAAAAGATGAGGAGCCGAAGACGAAATGTCATTGGAATCACTGCCACCTGGATACCCTGGAAAATTTCTTTGTCGCCGCTTGGTTTTCCGCGAATGTATCGTCAGCCACGAATAAGGGCCAGAAACTGAAGACCGACGCGGAAAATTTTGCTCTTATCGCGATAGTAAGTGAAACTTTGCATCGCGCGCAACTGTCAATTCTCCTAGTACTGAAGTAGTACCTTTCTCTTAGTTAAAAAGATGCAGCTGCTCTGCCCTTTGTTGCTGGCTGCATGCCGGTTGGATTTATCCGCAGCGGCCAGAAATCTAAAGTCTTTGCCAGTATTAACCCTAAGATCCTGCTGTTGGTTCTGCCTTAGATGCGCATTAATGTTGTTAATTTTTGTGGCAGCCGTTTGCGGCTGGCGGCTTTTTGGCGGCTGCCCACTTTTGGCTGGCGACCGCGCTATGGTTGAAAGATCGGGGACGCTGCGGTTTGCGTCCCGGTAAATGGTTGCTGTTGCATGCAGTTGCGATCTTGCAGGCGATGATCGCTCTGCCGGTCGGAAACTGTTAGTTGATCTCTCCGCGCTTGCGGATAAAGGCCGGCACGTCCAGGTCGTCCTGCTCGACGGCCGTCCGGATAGAGTCAGTCATGGTGGCCAGGTTTGGGCTTTCGCGCGGCGGAACCATCACGCGGGTGGGAACAGCTGCCTGAGCACCGGCCGCGTGGGCCGCAACCGGGGAACCATGAGGAACATGAGGTATATGGGTGGCATTTACCACTCGCGGAGCCGCTGTAGACTGCTGCACCTGATAGGCGGAAGCTGTGCGGGCCGTAGAGATGGCTGCTTGCGCCGCGTTCACAGTGCGGTCCTTGCGCGCCGGAACGTCGTTCTTGAAGCCGGTCGCGATCACGGTGATCTTTAGATCGTCTTTCATTTTCTCGTCCTGCACGGCGCCAAAGATAATGTTGGCATCTTCATGCGCGGCGGACTGAATAATGGTAGAAGCCTCATTGACCTCCGCCAGCTTGAGCGAAGACGAACCGGTGATGTTGATCAGGATTCCCCGCGCTCCGTCGATTGCTCCGGCTTCCAGCAGCGGAGACGAAATCGCCGCCTGCGCCGCGTCGGTCGCGCGACGTTCACCCTTAGCCACGGCCGTTCCCATCACGGCATAACCCATGCCGGCCATGATCGTTTTCACGTCGGCAAAGTCGCGATTGATGATGCCGGGAATCGTAATGATGTCAGAAATTCCCTGCACCGCCTGGCGAAGAATGTCGTCAGCAATGCGGAACGACTCAAAGAAGCCGGCGTTCTGCGCCACCGCCAGCAACTTTTCGTTGGGAATCACGATCGTTGTATCGATGCTGTCAATCAGTTCGGCCAGTCCGCGTTCCGCCTGCGCCATGCGACGGCGTCCTTCAAACGCAAACGGCTTGGTGACCACCGCCACGGTCAGCGCGCCCATCTCACTTGCCAGCGACGCAATGATCGGTGCGGCGCCTGTGCCCGTGCCACCGCCCAAACCGGTCGTGACAAACACCATGTCCGCGCCTTCCAGGGCTTCAATAATTTTGTCGGCATCTTCCAACGCGCCGCGACGTCCCATTTCAGGGTTGGCGCCCGCGCCCAGACCGTTGGTCAGCTTGGTGCCCAGCTGGATCTTTACCGGCGCACGCGACATCTGCAGCGCCTGCAAATCGGTATTGGCCACAATAAATTCCACGCCTTCAACTCCGGCGCAGATCATCCGGTTCACCGCGTTGCCGCCTCCGCCGCCCACGCCAATCACCTTGATCTTCGCGTTGGTCCTGGGGTCTTCATTGAATTGGATTCTCACTTCTCCGTCCGCTCGTTTCTGCTGATCGCTCATACATCACACTCCTGATCCGTTTGGTCCCGCTCGCTTGCGTCACCTTTGCTGGAACTCCAAGCTGCGCTCCAGCGTTGCGTTTAAGTTTTGCGTCCCACGTTCTTTCTCGGGTGACGCCTGATTCCCCCCGTCCAACCCAAACTTTTTCTGTAATCCCGAACGCGCGTTTTTTGCGGGTGAGGGATCGCTATTCCCTTTCAGTCACTCGCAGCGCACTACAATCACTTTCCACCCGATGTTCCCTGGCCGCTACAGAGCTCCCTCGCTCCGCTCGGGATTTCCTCCTACGCTCCCAGCTTTGCCAACAGTGCGCGCAGCTTGTGGCCAAATCCCTGTTCCGGATTCATCTTCGCCATCGTCGTCCGATGCGCATACATCGCCAAGCCGACCACAGTGGCAAATTCCGGCTCGCTCAATGGTTCAGGCATATCGGCAATCGGCGGCTCCGGCACCGCCAGGCGGATTGGACGGTCCAGCGTCTTCTGGCAGACTTCCGCTAATCCCGTCATACGCGATCCGCCGCCCGTGAGCACCACGCCCGCCGGACACAGTTCCATCACGCCGGCTTGCTTTAAGTGATCACGCATCAATTCGCACAGCTCCTGCGCGCGCGGCTCGAGTATCTCCGCCAGAAACCGTTGCGGCATCAGCCTTGACGGCCTATCTCCCACGGCCGGCACTTCAATTTCATTTCCTTCGGCCACCTGCGCGCTGATCGTATGACCAAACTGCTTCTTGATTTTTTCCGCCGCAACCAGCGGAGTTCTCAATCCAACGGCCACATCATTAGTAAAGTGGTCTCCACCGACTGGCACCACGCCTGTATGGGCCACCATGCCGTCGGAATAAACAATCATGTCAGTCGATCCCGCGCCGATATCGGCCAGGCACACGCCCAGTTCTTTTTCGTCGGCGCGTAGCGTGCTGTCGGCGGACATCAACGCTTCATACACCATGTTGTCCACGTGCAGGCCGGCCTTGTTCGCCGCCGTCACCACGTTCTGTGTGGCGCTGGCAGAGGCCGTCACCATGTGCAGGTTCACTTCCAGCCTTCGGCCCATCATGCCCGCCGGATCGCGCACGCCTGACTGGTCATCCAGGATGAATTCCTGCGGCAGCAGATGCAGCACTTCGCGATCATCGGGCAGCGTCACCGACCGGGCTTTCTCCACTGCGGTACGAATGTCTTCACGCGTCACGTCTCTGGGGCGCGAGCCCAGCGTTACGCCGCCACGGCTCGTCACTCCTTTAATATGTGAGCCTGCGACGGAGATCACGGCATTCCCCACCTGGCATCCGCCAACCTTTTCCGCTTCCTCCACCGCTTTATGGATACTCTGCACCGCTTTATCCAGCTCAACGATGATGCCCTTGCGCGATCCCCGGCTCTCCGCCATGCCGTGCCCGCGATATTTGAGCCCCGCGTCCGTGGCTTCGCAGATCAGCGCGACTGTCTTCGCGCTGCCCACGTCCAGCACCGTAATCAAGTTCAAAGGATGTTTGCCGTTGCCGTTACTGCTCATGAGTGCGTCCTTTATAAAAAAGCTCTTAGCTATTGGCTTTTGGCCTTTAGCTTTGTCTCTTGACTGCAAGCCCTTTGGCTTAGCCCTTCACTTGCTCGCGAAACTCACAAATCACAAAGATCGGGCACCGTGTCACTTACCAAATCACCTTTGCGCTCTTTGCGTCCTTGGCGGTGAACTCTTTTTCGCTTTCGCCGGTTTGGGCTTGGCTGCTTTTGCGCTTACCGGTTTAAACACCGGCTTTACTGAAGGCACATTCGCCCCGGCTTTCTCCGTGTCTCCGTGACTCCGTGGTGGGTTTGATTCCGCAGTCTTGTCCGGATTCACCACCACCTGTCCTTCATACCGCAGGTCCACGGACTGTACGTTCTGGAACTGCTGCCGCCACTCCGCTATGTGCGTCACATAAAGCTTGTAGCGCGGCAGAAAGTCTTCCTTGCCCAAGTGGACAACCATTGTCCCGCCCGGATCATTCGCCGTGACTTTCACGTTCTCCGGATCGGAAAGATCAACCTCGCTCAGCTGCTTGACGTAATTCGGGCTGCCGCTCGAAGTTGCGCTATCGCCATCGTTCCCACCAAGTTCGCTCACCAGCCGGTTGTAAATCTTCATCGCCGCCGCGCGCGACGAAAGCGGCTCGGTGTCCGTAATCCCGCGAATTACCGGGAAGGAATATTTGGTCTGGCGATTGGCGGGCAGGCCCATCACCACGCCATTGGCGTCGATCAGGCTGATGCGCGAGCCAATCTGGGCAAACGCCACCGGCGTACGCTCGTGGATGGTCACCGCGATACGGTTCGGCAGCAGCCGCATCACGGTCGCTTCCTGCACCCAGGGAATCTGCTCCAGTTGTTTCTTGCGCTCGTCCAAGGGGACAAAGAAAACGTTGCGGCCAATATCGGCGCCCGCTACTTCCATCACATGCGCGCGCGAGGCATTCTTCACGCCAGAAATTTCTACCGCATCGCTCGATTGAATACGGAAGCGCCAAGAGGTCATGCCATAGCTGTATGCCCAGGCAGAAATTCCGCCACACACGACAACCACCGCGGCAATCACGCCGGCAATCTTCAACTGGCTGGCGGCTTTTTTCGGGATCGCGTTGCGGCGCACCGGCACGCGCCGGTTTGTTCTTAGAAATTGCGCCTCTTCGCCATCCAGATCCAGGTCCAGGTCTTCACGGTTGATCAGCAGTTCGGAGTCATCATCGTCGTGGAGTGCAGCCGCCCTCGGCTGCGAGCGACGGTTCTGTGGCACGGGCACTCTTGCCCGTGACTCATCATCTTGATCTGACTGAAGGCTGATTGCTGAACGCTGAGTGCTCGTTTCCTCGCCACGTAGCTGTGACGACGAAGCACGAGGTTTCCCTCGTGAAGAGACGGGTTCGTATTGTGTCAACTCGATAGAGTCGCGCGCCATTAAGTCGCGGTCGACGGAGTTGTGCGCCAGCACGAACCAATATATCCGGTTTCTTTCCTTTTTGTTACCAGAATTTTAGGGTAACGCCGTTTTTTTTCGGGTTTAGGACGGAGTGAGCTTCAAAAGCAACAGGTTTGCGCGATCTACCAAAAGGTGACCAGCCCCCTCCACGATCTCAAGGGCGGACATAGCGAGCAAAGAGTCGATTAGTGCGTGGCCTGAAGTAGCTTTTCCTTGAGCAGGAAGGCGGCAAAGCGCGCAATTTCTGCTTCTTCAAAGTGTGGTTTTATTTCATGAACCTTCCTGGACAGAACGTCCATGGTTAGATTTTTGTGGCTTTCCCTCGCTTCACGATCCACATAAATTATCGTGCCAATAAGCTCAAGTTGGGCGCTGGAATACTGCCCAAACTTCTGCATTACCCAACGAATGTCTTTTTCGTGCTTATCGACAAAGCTTTCGGCTCTACGCTTCAGCCATTTGGATTTCTCCCCCGGGCTGATCTCATATCCATATCCTCCGGAATAAAGAACAGTCCTGGATTCAACTGCATGCAATGACTCCGCCACCGACAGGTCTGCCAGCACGGTCGAATCAAAAGGACCATACGAGTAAAGAGTGAAGCGGTATCCGAGCGGAACCTGGCGCAGGATCTGCAGAAAATACATGTATTTCATCAGTGCAGTCCGGCCGATCTGGCGATGGGACGAGTTTTCCACCAACGCGGGAATAAGAGCAAGGCGCTTTTCTTGCTGCTCTGTCATTTCTTCAATACCTCATCTACGATTTGTTTTGCCTTGGGCACATCCTCAGGCTTTACGTACAAGAACACCTGGTTGTTGGGCTTCATGCTTGCGACCACGCTGGAATGCTGTGACAAAGGGCTCACCCTGTTCTTGCCGATATCACTCAGAACCGGGACATCCAGCGGGCCCGTCTTATACCAACTCTTTTCGGCAGGCTCCTCTGCCATCACCAGACCTCCCAATTTCGATTTCACCTTGTGCAGTTGTTCCACATCATCAGCGGACGGCGCTTCCGGAGTGTGAAATACCTGCCTGAAGTGGTTACGGGACCTGATCCTTTCACCGTGCTCCCCGCCACCTCCCCCGTTCAATAGACCCAATACCTTCCAATCTTCCCATTGCAGAAACGCTGCCAGGCCCTCCCCGGCAGGACGGGGAAAATGGCCGCCGGGAAGAAGCTGTTTCATCGCTTTACGCAAATGTACATCATATGCGACACGGGTCTTGTGGAAATATACCTGCGTAAACATGAAGTATCGGGCCAACACTAATCCCTCGGCTGCGTGAATGCCGCCTTCAGAGATTCCCAAGCGAGGATCCTTGTCCTGAAAAGGAATAGCGCGGATAGTATTGATCAACCGGTGAAGATCGAATTTTCCGTATTGGACACCGGCGTGGTAGGAATCCCGCAATAGATAGTCCATTCGGTCTGCGTCCATCTGGCTGGTGATGAGATCGCGCCAGAATACTGTCTTCCGGGCACTGGAGCCGCCCTTAATCAGGGCCGTTATCTCTGCAGCGCGCAGATTGTAGTTGCTGTTCAGCGGGTGGTCCTCAATCGCGGCGCGAAGCTCCGCTTCGATGATGGCAACGGAATAGTCTTCGTGAACATACCTTTCCCCAAGGGAGCGTTCAGGGAAGAGTTCTTCGGCTGCATGTGAGAACGGTGCGTGACCGACATCATGCAGTAATGCTGCGAACCGAACCAACTGCCTGTCCCGCTCGAACCCTGCTTCGTTATATGCCAGTTCCGACTTTAAGAGCTCTTCGGAGTTCCTCACTATAGAGTCATACAGCATGGTGGCGGTATGCATGACTCCTAGCGAGTGCTCAAATCGTGTGTGCATTGCACCAGGGTACACATAGTCAGTCCAAGCCAACTGCCGAACTCTCCTGAGACGCTGAAAGGCCGGTTGGGAGATCACCGTCCACTCCCAATCATTGAGCCGGATAAATCCGTGGACTGGACACCGGATTTCATAAAGACGATGAGGACTCGGCATGACGCAAATATAATAGACAAACAAAAGGCAAACGTCGATGACTAAAATGAGAATTTGGCGCGGAATTATTCAGAATGTGCTTCTATCTCCGCCATTCCTCTTGATCTATTCGTTTCTATGAGGCGACTTGGGACTGTAGGCCCCACTGCCAGTGTGAGTTCTGCGGCGGGTCAGCCGGAATCTGGCGCGTTCCCTCATTTATCCGAGGAGATACAGCAGTCAGGTTTGCTCCAAGCGCAAAGTGCGGACACCGGGCAGGAACCGCAGCGTGATGAATCCACGGCCGTAGAGAATGCTCTTTGCACTCCTCTTTAAATCAGGTTAAAGGCTATCGTCGTCACATCACTCTTTTCAAGCTGGGCTGGTTTTCTTCTGTTTCGTTCAGCAGCCGGTGCTCTTGCCACAACCTGAAAGCGCTCCAGCCGTAGACTGAATGCGAATAACCATCAGGCCGCGTCTCAGACCAGCGGCGTATATCCATACCAATGGACTGTAATTCGCGCACACGCTTATCCACCCGCCGGCTGCAGAGCTGATAGAGCACGGTCCCCGGCACCGCTTCATGTCTGCCCAGCATGTGCAGAATGGCCAGCCGCTCTGCTCCGGCGCGGGTCTTCCGCATCAGGAATTTAATCGCCCGCTGTAGCACGGCCCTGTCATTAGGAGAAAGTTTCTCTATCTCCTCCGCGATTCCGGCCATGATCTTCTTCACCTTTTCCTCAATAGCGGAATAAGGATTCTCTTTGTTCTCTTGATTCGCCATTTTTCGCCTCGCAGCCACGACCCGCCGCCTACGAATCGGGGAGCGCTTGCAGACTGACGGGATTCAGATATTATAGCGAATATATGGCGAATCATCAAACCGCTTGGAGCAGGGCGGCTTTTTGTAGCTTTGAAAGGAATTACTCTGCAACAGGTTTGCGGTAGCCGCCGGTCAGCGACATCCAGCGGATTTTCAGCGTGTCCACGCCCATATAAAAGCCATCGCGCCAGGGATGTACTTTGGAACGCTCGTCATTGCCCCACGCCACCGGCACTTCAGCCACTTCCAGCTTCAAGTGGTGCGCGAGGTAAATGATTTCCGCGTCAAAGCCCCAGCGGTTGACCTTCTGCAGAGGAAAGATCATTCGGGCCGCGCGCTGCGTGAAGGCCTTAAAACCACATTGCGTATCGTGGTAAGGAAAGGTCAGCACGGCCCGCGTAAACAGGTTGAAGGCGCGGGACATGATCTGCCGCTTCAGGGGCTGCCGCTGAAATTGCAGTGAAGGATCGAGCCAGCGCGAACCAATGGCCACGTCCGCGCCTTTTTCCAGCGCGGCAAAAAGTTTGGTTGCTTCGGTGATCGGCGAAGACAGATCGGCGTCAGTAAAAAGGATCACTTTGCCCCGGGCGTTGAGCACGCCATTGCGCACGGCGTATCCTTTGCCCTGGTTGCCGGGGTTTTCGATCAGCCGCACCTCGGGATGGTCGGCGGCAAACTGACTGACAAAGCCGGCGGTATCGTCGCGCGAGCCGTCATTTACCACTACTACTTCAGCGCTCCATTTTTGCGCGCGGATGTGTTTCAGCACCTGCTCCAGCGATCCGCCAATGCGCTCGCGCTCATTGTAAGCCGGTACCACGATGCTGTATTGCGGCTGGGCTGCCTGTAAATTTTCGTTCGACAAGGGGAACTCTATGGCCAGGCTCATGCGGCTTGTTCCTTCTTTTTGAGCATGGAGAAAAATTCAGGTACCAGATTGGGGTCCCAGTAGCCGCGCGCCGCTTCTTCAATCATGGTGCGCTTGGCTTCTTCATGGGTCAATGCCGGTTTGTAAGGGCGGGCGGTGCGCAACGCGTCATACACGTCAACAACCTGGAGAACACGCGCCAGCAGAGGAATATCGTAGCCCGTAAGCCGGTCCGGATAGCCGCTGCCGTCCCAATGCTCATGGTGATGGCGGATGATAGGCAACACGTTCTGGAACGATTTCAGCGGACGGCAGATTGACTCTCCTATGACGGGATGCTGCTTCATGATCTCCCATTCATCCGGGGTCAGGCGTGTGCCTTTTTTGAGAATTTCATCGGGGATGGAAACTTTGCCCAGGTCATGCAGATAACCGCCGCGCTTCAAAGCGATGATGCTGTCGCCGTCGAGGCCAACATGGTGTCCCAGATCGGCGGCGTAATGTGCCAGCCGCTCACAGTGGTTGCCGGTGTACGGGTCGCGCGATTCAATGCCCAGCGCCAAAGCCACCAGCACGGCCTCGGCGTTTTCCAGTTCGTCAGTAAACTCTTTGAGCTTCAGCAGCGACTTGACGCGCGCAAACAGCTCTTCCGGATACAGCGGCTTGCTCAGGAAATCATCCGCTCCGGCCTCGATGCCGCGCACACGGTCGTCGCGATCAGAAAGTCCGGTGATCATCACCACCGGTATCAGACGGGTAAAAGGATCTTCCTTGAGTTCACGGCAAAGGTCATAACCGGACTTGCCCGGCATGACCACGTCCAGCAGGATCAGCTCCGGCCGCTCCGTGTGGACCATCTGCTTGGCTTCTTCCGCTTCTGTGGCTGTAATGATGTCGTAACCGCGAGAGGAAAGGAGTTCACGAAGAAGTAAGAGCGTGTCTAGTTTGTCGTCGACAACCAGAATTCTTGGCGCCCGCTGCTTAAAGCGGCCATACTCCTCCCTTGCCCTTTCCGATATGGGTGCCATCGCTAAATGAGAGGGTAGAGATGGGTCGAGGGTTGTATCGAGCAACTCTCGAACGCGTTTATCTTGTGAGTCGTCGTCCAAAAGCACAAAAACCCCGGTAATCGCCGCTGGCTAAAGTATATGGGCGCGCCCGCAACAGTTAGATTGGGGGAGATCTTTAATTTTATATGGGAATTGTTTCAAATTGAAAGTATCAAAGTCCGGCATCGCCATTCGTTAGGCGTTGTCACTGTGGAATCGGCCTTTAATAAGGCCTTTTCCCGCTTCATGCTTACAATTCCAAGTGACAAAAATCGCGATGATTAATCTGTCTAATACTCCAGAAGTGACCTCGCGGGTACTTCAAAAGCGGCCTCGCGCCCAAATTTCAACTCTTTTGGTGCAAGGTCATATAATTGGGCCACACTGTGCGCCCACTTTGCATATTCATCAGCTCTTTGCTGCTCTCCAGCAGCAGCTTTGCCGCTCCAAAAGCCCATACCGTCGTCCTGGGTCAGTGGCGAACTGTGGAGGTCCGCACGGAAGCCGGCGAAAAGCAGCCGCTCAGAGTTCGCGAGCTCTTGATCGACGGTCACCTCCGTGAGTTCACCACGGGCGCCACACATGAGGTCACTGACCGGCTTTTCGTTGTGCGGCGCGCCTACCGTATCAATGACGCTCTTCCTGAAGAAAAGAAGCCGCAGCAGTGGGTTTGGCGGTTGGATGGATGGATCAGCGTTGACCGCCAAACCGGGCATGTGGCGCAATTGAATCTGCCCGCTTTCGATGGCGACACATCACAAGCAAGCTGGTATCGTGATTATGCCGCTTATTGTGGCGCTTCCGACGACGCTTCCAAAAGCTATATGGTCGTTTCACAACTGGGCAGGCGCAAACCTCTTTTGCGAAAAGAATATGCTGGCCCGGGCTGTGCCGCGCCCACATGGGAACGCTCGCCCAGCCGTGTGACCTTCACCACCGCCGGAGAAAAAACCAGCTTTTTGGTTCATGCGCACAGCGCCGATCTGCAGCCGGAAACAGCAGAAGAAGAGGGCCCGCAACAATGAAATCTCTGCAGGAATATCTCGATGATGCCGCCATAGCGCACGGCCATCTTTGCGCCGGACAGGTTCTCGGCGTTCGCATGGCCATGTTTGGTCTGAAGAAACTTGGGCTTGAAGATCCCCAGGGTAAGGACCGCAAGCGCATCGTCACGTTCGTTGAAATCGACCGCTGCGCCACGGACGCGGTTATGGTGGTAACCGGCTGCCGTCTGGGCAAGCGTGCTCTCAAGTTTCGCGATTGGGGCAAGGTCGCCGCTACTTTTGTTGACGTAGAAACAGGCAAAGCGGTGCGTGTGGCCGCTCGCGAGTCATCGAAGGCCCTGGCCAAAAGCATGCATCCGGAAATCGAAAGCAAGAACCAGCAGCAGATGCTGGCCTATCGTGAAATGACCGACGAACAGCTTTTCCATGCGCAACCCGTCCACGTGGAGCTGCCGCCGGAAGAGTTTCCCGGCTATAAAGGCGAGCGGATCGTCTGCGCGCAATGCGGTGAAGGAATCAATTTTCGTCGCGAGGTCAAACTCGGCGCTAAGACCGTCTGCCGCGGTTGCGCCGGCGAGCGCTATTATGAGCCTATCGTTTAAGTACTATAAGGAGACAAGCATGGCAGAAAGCAAACAGGATTCCCTGGATGGCCAAAGCGTCAACAACGAGTGCATTTCCAATCGTAGAAGCTTTCTAAAAGGGTCAGCCGCTCTTACAGCCGGATTCTCCACTCTATTGGGAGGTGCTCTCTTCCTGCCAGAGATCGCTCAGGCTAGCGACGCAAATCTCAACGTCATTGGACCGAAACCAGGTTACGGGCCGCAGATGGGATCTTTCGTCTCCATGCTCACCTGGATGCGCGAGGCCAACGGCATCATCAATGCTACTAAAAATCTGACGGCGGCTGATCTGGACTACCTCATCGACCGCAATGCCAATACCATCGGCGCTCTGATGCTTCATCTGGCGGCCACTGAGACTTACTATCAGCTCAATACCTTCGAAGGGAAAAAGTGGAATACATGGCCCGCTTCCGTAAAGCAGCAGTGGGACCCGGCCATGAATCTTGGAGACGCGGGGCGGAAGACGATCAAGGGCCACGATCGGGACTACTACCTGAACATTCTTCAGGAGACCCGCGCGAAGTCACTGGCGGAGTTCCGCAAGCGTGATGATGCCTGGCTCCTGGCCGTCGACAAAGAATGGGTCTGGGGGCCGACCAACAATTATTGCAAGTGGTTCCACGTTTGCGAGCACGAGGCCCATCACGTAGGACAAATCGCATTCCTGAGAAAACGCCTGCCCGGCGCAAAACCAGATAATGAATGATCTGGTTTCTGCCGTTTCCCTTGATTTCCGGCTGGCGTGCTGTTTTGCGGAATGCGGGAACTTTTCGTCCCTCTGGAGCGTATGAACAGGCAGGGAGCACGAAGAGTGATTTCCAGCTCCACATCGGAAAGGAACATTATGCGCCGATCGCTATTCCATGCATTGTTGGGGTTCATTAGTCTTCTTGCGCTCGCGGGTTGCTCCGTCACCACGCACGATAAAGGCGATGGCAAAAAAGATGACGTCGATATCAAAACGCCGTTTGGCTCGCTCAGCGTGAAAGAAGGCGCTTCTGATGTTAAGGACACTGGTCTCTCGGCTTATCCCGGCGCCCGCGTTGCCAAAAGTGACGATGACGATGATCGCCATCACAGCGCCAACGTGAATATTTCCAGCTCGCTGTTCGGCCTGAAGGTGGTCGCGCTGAAATATGAAAGCGACGATCCATCTGACAAAGTGCTCTCGTTCTATCGCAAGGACATGGGCAAATATGGCAAAGTCCTGGACTGCACCGGCGGCTTCAGTATGAATTTTCACCACCACGATAAAGACGCCGACGTGACCTGCGATGATCGCACCGGGACTGACCACGGTTACAAACAAGAACTCAAGGTTGGAACAGAAAATAACCAGCGCGTCGTGGCCATCAAGCCCAAAAACTCCGGCACAGAATTTACTCTCGTCTATGTGCGCGCCTGGGGAGGAAACGATACAAATTAAACATGCCGGAACTCTGCGCGTTCCAGGAACTTGCAAAATATTAAGAGGATGGCCGAAATTTGGTCATCCTTTTTAACTGATCGCCGGACTTCGTTCCTGCATTGTAAAAAAGCATCCAAACCTGCCTCAGTCAGCATCATAGGAAGCGTTAAACGAACTGGCTTAATCCGGTTCCCAGATGTTGAGGCCCCTTTCGCATCTGTTGAGTTGACGCGGCTCTGTATTCATGTTGACTAGTGTTCAAGTCCGCGCGGGTTGGTTTAGAGCGCTTAGACCCTGAGAGCAAAAAATAAAATTTTACGGAAGACCTGACATTCATGGGATGGACTGTCCTTTGTGTAAGCAAAATCTCACCGGCCCAAATCACCCGGAACATGATTCTGGAAAGGGCCGGTTATCAGATTGTCGCAGTTAACGATCCCGATGAAGCCGTGCGGATTTTTAAAACCTCTGCGGTGAGTGCCGTTGTTTTTGGTGACTCTATTAACGGCGAACTGCGGTTTCAACTTGCTCGCGTTTTCAAGGCGCTAAACCGCGCGGTGCCGATTGTTGCTCTAAGTAAGACCAGTGGCTCACAGTTGCCGGCCGGACTGATTGACCAGCATCTGGAGTCGCTGGGCGATCCGCATCTGTTGCTGGAAGCACTACAGCGCGTGCTTTCGCGGGATGGTGATGGCTCAGCGCACCCTGCGCCAGATCACGATCATCATCGAGCCTCACAGGATAGTCATGGCTCCGCGAAGGCGGCTTCGTCCCATGATGGCAACGATGTATCGGCCAAAATATCTGGTTCCAAAACGCCAAAAAATTCAGCTGTCTGAGAGAAAAGCGAAAAAATATGCCGGCACGTAGTGTGCAGAAAAAGAAAAAAAATAACTCCCCTGGCCTGTCTTCTCTGGTGCTGGAAAAGGTCCCCACCGGAATACGCGGGCTTGACCAAGTCATGCATGGGGGCTTTCCCAAGGGCCGGACAGCGCTGGTTTGTGGCGGCCCCGGCGCCGGCAAAACGCTGCTGGGACTTGAATTCCTGGTGCGCGGCGCGCTGCTTTATAACGAGCCCGGCGTCTGCATTGCCATGGAAGAAACAGCCGAGGAGCTTGTCACGAACATGGCCTCTCTAGGCTATGACCTGCCTGCGTTGATCCGGCAAAAAAAACTGGCCATCGATTACGTACACATTGAGCGCAAGCTGATTGAAGAAACCGGCGAATACGATCTTGAGGGCCTCTTCATTCGCCTGCGCGCGGCCATTGAGCAGGTCAAGGCCAAGCGCGTGCTGCTGGATACCATCGAGCTTCTTTTTCTGGGTCTGAAGAATGACGGCGTTGTGCGCGCTGAACTCCGTCGCCTGTTCCACTGGCTGAAGGACGCCGGCGTAACCGCTGTAGTCACCGCTGAAATGGGTGAACGCACGCTTATGCGCTACGGGCTGGAAGAGTATGTGGCGGACTGCGTTCTTGTTCTCGATCACCGCGTCAATGAGCAGATCTCCACCCGCCGTTTGCGCGTAGTGAAGTATCGCGGCTCGTCGCACGGGACCAACGAATATCCTTTTCTGCTCGATAATCAGGGAATTTCCGTGGTCCCCATCACCTCCCTCGGACTTAACCACACCGCTTCCACAGAGCGAATTTCTTCCGGCGTACCGACTCTCGACGCCATGTTGGGCAAGAAAGGTTTCTTCCGCGGAAGCAGCGTGTTGATCACCGGCACGGCCGGAACGGGTAAGTCCTCCTTCGCCGCCGCTTTCGCGGGCGCAGCCTGTGCGCGCGGCGAACGCGCTCTTTACTTTGCTTATGAAGAATCTCCCAGCCAGATCCTTCGCAACATGAGTTCCGTTGGGCAGGACCTGGAAAAATGGATCAACCGCGGCCTTTTGCGTATTCATGCCACCCGGCCCACGGCTGCGGGATTGGAAAGCCATCTCGCCACCATCTATAACGAAATTCAGGAATTTAAGCCGACCTCGGTCATCATCGATCCCATCACCAATTTGGTCGCCGTCGGCGATCTGCATTCCGTCAAGGCCATGCTCACTCGTCTGATTGATTTCCTCAAGCTCAAACACGTTACAGCAATGTTCACGAATCTTGTGTTTGGCTCAGGCGTCATGGAAGAAACCGCCGTTGGCATCTCATCCTTGATGGACACATGGGTGGTCCTGGGTGATGTCGATCAGGGCGAGTCGGAGCGCATGCGCACACTGAATCTTTTGAAATCCCGCGGCATGTCCCATGACACGCGCATGCATCGTTTTACTTTGAGTGATAAAGGAATTGAGATTCATGGCAATAAGTAAAAAACTAGCCGGCAGGCTGGAGAAAAATGGTTCGGCGCATCGGAAGAAATCGAAGGCCAGTCCGTTCAAGCGCCCGGTATGGGAGCTGCGGCTTTACGTCGCCGGGATGACTCCTACTTCCATCCGCGCTTTTGAAAACCTCAAGCGCCTCTGTGAGGAGCACATGCACGGCGCCTATAAAATCCAGGTTGTCGATTTGCTGGAGCGTCCCATGCTGGCGCGTGGTGATCAGATCATTGCCGTTCCAACTCTGGTCCGGCGTCTGCCCACTCCGGTAAAGAAAATTATCGGGGACCTCTCAAACACTGAGCGCGTACTGGTAGGCCTTGATCTACGCCCAGCGGGGGGATGGCGCTAACTCTCCGTCTATGAAGGGCTCCCAAGTCACAATTGTGCTGCTTGCCGACCGCAGGCACAGCCAGACAGCAAAGGCCTTGAAGGGCCTGGGCTATCGGCTGGTGACAACGTTCACGCCGGACCACGCTGTTGCCATCTGCGTGAACAACCCCGTGGACGCGGTCATTCTGGACCAGGAACACTTTATCCAGACAGAAGGTTGGTCGGTGGCGCAGTCTCTCAAGATGATCCGGCGCAGCTTGTGCGTAGTACTGGTAGTGCGGGGAAAAATTGTTGGTTCTGAGCTGCCGGCCGGCGTGGACGCAGTAGTTCCAGACCACGACGCACTGGCGTTGACGGCAACGCTGAAGCATTTGCTCAAGGGATACTAGGCGGAGGACCTTCGGCTCAGGCTGCTACTGCCCACGCTCTCAGCAGTTCATCGCGAAACTCCGTGCCGTAGTGCCGGCCCAGTTCGGATACCGCGCGCGTGAGGTTTGAATACAGCTCAAAAAAGCGGAAGCTGCCCAGATGGTTGAGTTCAGCCAGGCTGGGTGGCGAAAGAGGCAGCCATGTCTGCGTGCGAAACACCAGCCACAAATTGATTTTGATAAGCGACAAAATCGCAAACAGCCTGAATTCAATGGCCGCTACGTGCAACTGGCGCGCGCAATCGCGGTAGCATTCGCCGTCTTCTTCACTCTGTCCCACAATCTGCCGTTTAAGTTCAGCGTTTGACCACTCCAAAAGAATGTGGGCATTGTGCGACATCCGCAACAGATGCTCGCGCATGAAATGGAGGCTCTTGCGCTGCTCCAGTCGCCACGCCACCCCGGTCATCGCCGAATGCAGATATTCTTCAGTTTGCGGGTTCAACAGCTCCATCATGCCGGCGGAATCTACCGGTTGCAGAAAAGCGGGAACGTCACGGATGGTGCGGCAGGGAAAGCTGGACAAGCGTCCCAGGAAGAAGTAAAGCGCGCTTGCGCTGATCAACGCCAATATAACGAGCAATAAAGCGTATACAGTCATGGCTTAAAAATGCCTCTTACGTCTTGCTTGTACCTCTGGAGCCGCCCCAAAAACAAATCTGGGGTAAACAGGTGCCGGAAGTCACGGAAAAGATCCTCTGGCTCAGGGCGAACAAAAGACACCAGCCAAACCGTTACCGCAATACAGTATGCCACAATTGGGACGTACTGAAAAAACATTAGAGATTTTAATCCAAGGCCTGTCCTTACCAAGGTACCCAATAAAATGCCGGCAGCGGCAATGCCGAAGCCGGCCGCAATCCCAAAGGCATATTGCCGGTAATCCAACTCGAATGTTCTGGCCAGAAAAAAAATGAGAAAAAACACTCCAATCTGCAGACAGCGGACCGCAATCTGCAAAGAATAAATCCCCTCCAGAAACGGCCCTGTTTCCACGGCCCTGTGCACAATTGAGATCAGAGCAGAAATGGCGAGCATGCCCAATCCCACCATGGGTAAGAGAAATTTGAACCAGGGGAGGCTTTTAAAATTCTCAAATACCCGGCGAAAAACCTCGTGGATGGCAAGAAAACCCAGCGTGGCATAAATGACCTCCGCTCCCCAGTAAAGATAGAAGTACCTCATGGGGTGCTGGGTATACCGGGCGACCGCGAATTTGCACACTTCTGCGGCTACTGCAAAGACAGTATAGGTAAAAAAAAAGGGAAAGCTCTTGTGCGCCCGGCGGCGCACAAGCAATAAGGCCAGCCATGTCTGCAAGACTGGCGGGAACAGTGCGAACGCAATATCTACGTACTTCACCTGTCCGACAGGTTAACCCAGGAATATGGACACGACAACCTCAGCGCTTTCCCATTGTCAGGGGCGTTCTGTTACTACCTGGCGATCGAACAGATAGTTCCGGGAAGGCAAGGCTTATTGCCGCCATCGGCCAGAACAGTGGTAGAACCAAGCGCCATTAAGGCAACAACTACCAATACACGAACGAGGGTCTTTTTCACGGTCTTTTCCTTCTCCCGGAAGACACGTTTTCTTCTGCGGTGCAGAATGGTTAAATTTTTTGGGTGCTTGTTGAAGTAGAGTCCGGTGTTTCCCGTTTTGATATAGCGAATGGAATGTTTTTGTGCTTTTTAGCGACCAAAAGCTCTCTTTTCCCCGCAGAGATGCAGGATGACACGCACTTCCTTGTACTACTGATTAGGAAAGAATTTGCAGCTTCTCTCAGTCGCGTCGGGATTCACATGCGTCCGGTTTGCCAAGCCAGAAAAGCTCTTGTAACGTGAAATATATGCAAAGCGATTGCCACCGCTGCGGACATTCCATTGAAGGGCAGCTCGCTTTTTGTCCGGCATGCGGTGCGCCGCAGATCAGAGTGTCACGACCTGAGCAGCCCCTTGACGTCCCTGAAAAGCAGTCGCAGGACTTACCACATGTATTCCCAGAACGGCCGTTTCCGCCATCTGGTGGCCTTGCTCTTTCAACTGGGATTGCCTGGAGGGATTTCATCCGCGCGGCCGCTCCCCTGGCCGCTGTCACCGGCATTCTCACGGTTCCCCTCGCCCCGCTGGGCCTCTTCGTTCTACTTCCCGCCAACTTGATCTGGGCCATTGCCCGTTATCGCCGGGACCACCCACCCCCTATTCGCGCCGGCCAAGGCGCCCGCATGGGAGCTGTAATGGGAGTGCTGAGCTTTGGATTCTTTCTGGCTTGCTTCCTTGCCACCATTAACCTTTGGCGGACTCAGTATCGCGAAATGATGATCGCCAGGATTCATGAGATTGCCGCCCAGAATCCTGATCCTCAAGCCCAGCAGATGACGCAATGGTTTGCGACCCCGCATGGACTGATTTTCTTGACCGCCATCGGCATGGGCACCATTCTTTTGGCTTTTCTGGTTATTGGCATGGGTAGCGGCACCCTGGCGGTAGCGCTGGGAAAGGCCAGAAATCGGCCTTAAGAATGCCGTTTGGCGCAGCGCGCTCCCTTCGGATATCATGCGGTGACATGAATCCTGCCTCCACTCGACTTCCCAACCTGCACGTGAAAGGGCGACTGATGTCCGGCTCTGAAATTGAGCGGACACTCGTCCGTTTGGCCCACCAGATCGTAGAAAAAAATAATGGCGTGGAAAACCTTGTGCTTGTTGGCATCAAGCGCCGTGGCGTTCCGCTGGCCACCCGCCTGGCCGCCCTGATTCAGCAGATTGAAAAGACGCCTGTGCCCGTAGGCACTCTGGATATCACCCTCTACCGCGACGATCTTTCCACCGTCGGCACCAGCCCGGTGATCAAAAAAGCCACGCCTCTGGGAACTGACATTGTGGATAAAAACGTGATCCTGCTGGATGACGTGCTTTATACCGGCCGCACAGTCCGAGCCGCCATGGACGCGCTTTTTGACCACGGGCGCCCTCGTCGCGTGCAACTCTGCGTTCTTATCGATCGCGGACACCGCGAATTGCCGATTGAAGCTGCTTTCGTCGGCCGCGCCGTCCAAACCAGTGATTCTGAAATTATTGAAGTCAAGCTGAATGAAATTGATAAGGAAGAGCAGGTCCTGCTGGTGGAACGCATTTCTTGAGCATGCCCCGCACACGCTCGTTACTCGAACTCGAGCACCTCTCGGCGGATGAAATCGCTTCTTTTCTCAAGCTGGCGCGGCGCATGCAGTCTGGCAAGCCTCAGCCCTTGCTCCGTGGCAAGCGCATTGCGCTTCTTTTCTACGAACCATCCACGCGGACCCGGGTCTCATTCGAGTTTGCCGCCAAACTGCTTGGCACCCACACTTCAATCATCAATGCAGTTTCCTCCAGCATCGAAAAAGGCGAGTCCCTGGTTGATACCGGAAAAACTCTTCAGGCTCTCGGCTCGGATTGCATTGTCGTTCGCCATCCCGCTTCCGGTGCGCCGCACGTGCTCGCGCGCAACCTCAAAGTTCCCATCATCAATGCCGGCGACGGCATGCATGAGCATCCTTCCCAGGCCCTGCTGGACGCCTACACAATTCTGCGCCACAAGCGCTCGTTGAAAGGCCTGCGCATCACCATGGTGGGCGATATCCAGCACAGCCGCGTGGTGCGCTCCAATGTTCACCTGCTCTCAAAATTCGGCACACAGATCATTCTCTGCGGCCCGCCGGAATTGCTGCCCGACTATGCAGCTTCGCTCGCTCCTGGCGTGAAAGTCAGCCGCCACATCGACGAAGCTGCACGAAAAGCCGACGTGATCATGATGCTGCGCGTGCAGAAAGAGCGCCTCGCCGGACTTAAACTTGACGTGCATAGTTATATCGCCCAATACCAACTGACCCCGGAACGCTTGAAGCTGGCCAAAAGTGACGCTATCGTGATGCATCCCGGCCCCATGGTGCGCGGCATGGAAATTCAAAGTGAAGTCGCCGACGGCGCCCAGTCCCTTATTGAAGAACAAGTCCACAACGGCGTGTATGTAAGGATGGCGATTCTGGCTAGCTGTCTGGGGGTCGCGTGAACCAGGATCAGCCGCGAATGAACGCGAATGAACACGAAAGAAAACATTGGGATTTGTGTCATCAAATCGTCGGTGTTTTTTATTCGGTGTATAACGAGTTGGGGTATGGATTTCTCGAAGCAGTGTACGAAGAAGCGCTGTACATAGGACTGACCGAGGCAGGATTGAGTGTCGCGCGGCAAATTGCCACGCCGATTTGGTTTCACGGCAGAGTAATCGGTGAATACAAGGCTGATCTCATGGTAAATAATGCAGTCCTACTGGAACTGAAAGCGGCCCGTGTACTTGATCCATCACACGAGGCCCAAATCCTGAATTATTTGCGCGCCACGGAAATTGAAGTAGGACTTCTGCTCAACTTCGGTCCCAAACCCCACTTTAAGCGCTTCATTTTCGAGAATAGCAAGAAAGGAATTCGTGTTCATTCGCGTGCATTCGCGGCTAAATAGGTTTTGCACTTGAACAATAAAAGATCTCTCGCAATTCGCAACGGTCTTCTCATCGACCCCGCTGAGCATCTTGAGGGCAAGTACGATCTTCTGCTCAAAGGAGGTCGCGTGGTTGAAGTCGCGCCTGCCGGGAAACTACGCGGCAAGGCCGATGACACTTTCAACGCGCGTGGACTCGTCGTCGCTCCCGGCTTTATCGATATTCATGTCCATCTGCGCGAGCCCGGCCAATCGCACAAAGAGACCATTGCCAGCGGCACCATGGCCGCCGCTGCCGGCGGATTCACCTCTGTCTGCACCATGCCGAATACAAGCCCTGTGAACGACTCGCCGGAGATCACTCGCTGGATGCTCGATCCTGCACGCGGCGCGCACGTCAATGTTTTTGCAGTCGCCGCTGCGACGGTCGGCAGCCGCGGCGAACAACTTACCGATTTCGCCGCGCTCAAGCGCGCTGGCGCCGTGGCTCTGAGCGACGACGGCAAGCCCATCCTCGACGACAAGATCATGCGCCAGACGCTGATCGCTGCATCCGCGCTCAACATGCCTGTGGTCCAGCACGCCGAAGATTGCCGCATGACGGAAGGCTCCGCAATGAATGCAGGCCCAACGGCTTTCCGCTTGGGCCTGCGCGGCTGGCCAGGCGAAGCCGAGAGCTCGATCGTCGAACGCGACATCCGGCTCACGGCAGAAACCAAAGGCCGCTACCACGTTGCCCATCTTTCCACCGCCGCTGCTCTGCGCGCCGTCCGCAAGGCCAAGCGTGACCACCTGCGCGTGACCTGCGAGATCACCCCGCACCACTTCACGCTGCTCGATGAGGAAGTAGGCCAGTACGACACCAATTACAAAATGAATCCGCCTCTGCGCTCGCGTGAAGACCGCGATGCCCTTCTCGCCGGCCTTGCCGATGGCGCTGTTGACTGCGTCGCCACAGACCATGCTCCGCACTCCGCGCATGAAAAAAACCAGGAATTTGATCGCGCGCCTTTCGGCATTACTGGCCTCGAGACTGCGCTCGGACTGTGCATCTCAGTCTTGCACTACCGTCACAATGTCCCGCTGCGGCGGATTGTTGAACTGCTCTCCGCTAATCCTGCACGCGTGATGAACCTGCAGGGCCGCGGCACACTGGCCGTGGGCGCCCGCGCAGACGTCACCATCTTCGATCCCGCAAAGAAATGGACGTACCACGTCGCGCAGTCGCATTCAAAATCAAGAAACTCGCCGTTCGATGGCCGTCAGATGCAGGGTAAAGTGATGGCGACGGTTGTGGGTGGGGCTTTAGTATTCCGGGCGTAGCTTTTCTGAAATCCCGACCCTGAGTTCTCGCTGAAGGGGAGGGATCCCTACCGCCACATCGTCTCGATTATGCGCAAAACAAATTTAGCCGCGAATCGACACGAATCGCTTCAAGCAAATTTCTCCGTACTCTGGTGTGATTCGTGTTAATTTGCGTTCATTCGCGGCCAAAGATTTTGATCTTATCTGCGAAATCTGCGGCCAGCTTGTCCCCTAAGCCGCCACAGTCGTCTTTTTCATCCGGACAGTAAACCGTTTGTCCATCTTGTCCAGCATCTCCATCACGCCGGTATATTCCAGCTCGGCCATCGGCAGCATGGCCGCTCCGCTGAATCCCTGGCGACGCATCTCAATCGCTTTTCGGCTCGCGTTGGCCCGCACCTCATCCCAGAAAGGATGGGCAAACGTGTCCGCCGGCTCGGTCAGCTTGGCGTTGTGCACGCAGAAAGCGGCGCACGATACCAGCGGCGGCCCGTCAAAATAGGACGTCCCTGTATTCATCGCCACCGGCATCAGCGGCATCTGGTGCGATCCGCGCATTCCGCCACCCACAAAATGTCCAATGGCATAGGGCGCCAGCACCTCACCGGTTGCAGGGAAGTTCATCTGCGTTCTCACTAGCATCACCGGATCGTCCTTGCCAGTGTATTTGCCGGCGATGTTGTGAAGACGAGATGTCGCAACTGCCACGCATTGCTCTCCCGTCGCGCGCGACCACACTGACTCCACCACGTAGCGCTGGTTGTCACGTAGCAAAGCCGCTAGGTCATAGATTTCTTCCGGTGTGTTCAGTTCGATGACCCGGTCGCCTTCGGTGTAATTTACATCCATCACCACCCAGCGAAATCCCTGGCTCAACTTGGGAGAGAGGATGAGGCCCGGCGTTGTCATCACGTCGGCAAAAGTCAGAAACAGCGGCAGGTTATAAGCTCCGGGATCTGTCTTGTCGGCGGCAAAAAACAGGAATGGATCGTTCGGACGCTCCTCCACTTCCATCTCTGCTACTGCCGGTCCCATACCGCGCACGTTGCCGGAGAACGAATCTTTCAAAAGGTCCTGGCCGGCTCCATAGAGACCTTCCTCTTTCGCCACCGCCGTGCCGGCGACAAATGCGTCCCACGCCATCTTGTGGACTTTTTCGTCGTTCACGCCGCGCCGGTGCGTCATCAGGATGGCCACATCATCACCGGTGTGACTGATAAAGTGGTCAGTGATGATCGATTTGCCGGATGTTTCCACCACTTCTTTCACCCGTTCCAGCAACCGTTTCGATGGCGCAATATGCCCACCAATAGAACCGATATCCGCCTTGATTACGCTCAACGTCGTTTTCATAGAGAGCCTCCACACCTACTAGAATTGTCAGGCCAAGAGCACGCACAAGCTGTGACAGAGGTCACGGGCGGGTGTGAGACCTTCAAGTCGCGGCCCCTCCGTGACCTGCCCAAGCCTTGGCGGCCGGGACATGCGCACGGTACACTCACGGGCATGCAAAAGGCCGTCACCTTACTTGTCTTCGCCTTGGCGATCAGCGCGGTTGCCACTTCCCTGGAGAATGATGCCGCCAACTCTAAGGCCCAAGCCGACCCGCTCTCGGTAAAGGTTCCTCGCGCCGCGGGTGACATGCTCAAACTGGCGTCCGCGATGAACGGTCTGGACGACACATCGAATAAGCGCTGGCATATTAAGTTGTCGTATGAACAATTCGACCAGGATGGCGACAACGTTCACAGCGGTATGGTGGAAGAATTTTTTGCCGGGCCCAAAAAGTACAAACGCATCATCCTAAGTGACAACCTGAAGCAAACGGACGTAGCCAATGACTCCGGGCTTTATCGCTCTGGCGATCAACGCTGGCCCGATGCCGCCATCATGGATGTGATGGATGCAACTTGGCGCCCTTTGCGTCAGGCAAGGTGGGGCGATCACTCGACCAGGCCTGAAAAGGTGGAGACCAAACTGGGCAGCACCAGGCTTCCTTGCGTTACTCTTCGCAAGACGGAGTCGCGCATCGTTTTCCTCGGCTTGCCGATGTTTTGCTTCAATCCCAATTCCGCGATGCTTCGCTTCGTCCAGGAGAACTTAGCCAAGACGACAACGTACGACAACATCGTCCCATTTCTCGGGCGCTATGTGGCAAAAGATATTTCTATCGCTCATGACAACAAGACTTTTCTCAAAATTCACGTCGAAGAACTTGGAGAGATCAGCGGAGTAAGCGAAGCATTCTTTGCGCCGCCGGCAGACAGCGCCGGGCCACTCGGAGGACGCATAGCCATCCCTCCCAATATTGTGATGGAATATTTGGTTTCCACCGCCGAGCCAAACTATCCGCGAGGGGCCGACGGCAAAGTAATGGTTCATTTTGTTGTTGGGAAAGATGGAAGCGTAGTTGAAGCCACTGCGTCCGACGGTCCTGAACCCCTGCGGAAAGCCATTCTGGAGGCCGTAAAAAAATATAAATTTCGCCCCTACCTGCTGCTTGACCAGCCGGTTGAGGTCGAATCCAACATTGCCTTCCAATACAACTCGAGATGATTCGCGCAGACTGCTAGCGGATAATCCCCATCCGCGTTCCCACTTTCTTCAGAATCTCCAGCGCCTTCGTCAGCTGATTCTGCGTGTGGGTGGCGGTCATAATGGTCCGCAGTCGCGCCTTGCCTTCCGCCACAGTCGGGAACGCGATGCCTGGCGTGAACACGCCCTCATTGAACAGCTCGCGGCTGAAATCCATCGTCAGGCGTCCATCGCCGATGATGATCGGCGTGATCGGCGTCTCGCTGGCCGGAGTAATGCTGCCACCGATGTTGAAACCGAGCAGTCCCAGCTCTTTCTTGAAGAAACGCGTATTCGCCCAGAGCTTGTCCATCAACTCGGGCTCCTGCTCCAGCACGTCAAAGGCGGCAATGCAGGTCGCCGCCACTGACGGCGGATGCGACGTGGAAAATAAAAATGGCCGCGCGCGGTGATAGAGAAAATCAATCAGGTCTTTTGATCCGCATACATAACCGCCCAGCGCCCCAATAGCTTTTGATAAAGTTCCCACCTGTATATCAACTCTGCCGTGGACTTTATAGTGGTCCACCGTCCCCCGGCCATTGCGCCCCAGCACTCCGGAAGAATGCGCGTCATCAATCATCATGATGGCGCCATATTTTTCCGCCAGGTCACACAGCGCGGGCAGCGGGCCAATGTCGCCATCCATGGAAAACACGCCGTCGGTAATGATCAGCTTATGCCCGGGCTCGCCGGCAACTTCTTTCAATAGCTCTTCCGCGTGCGCCGTGTCTTTGTGGCGAAAAACCTTGATCTTGGCCCGCGAGAGCCGCGCGCCATCGATAATGCTGGCATGGTTCAGTTCGTCGGAGATAATGAAATCGTCTTTGCCCAGAATGGCCGAAACCGTCCCCGCATTCGCCGCAAAGCCTGACTGAAAGACCACGCACGCCTCAGTGTTCTTGAATCGCGCAATCTTTTCTTCCAGCTCCATGTGGATTGACATGGTCCCGCTCACAGTGCGCACCGCGCCTGAGCCTACGCCATACTTCTTAATCGCTGCGATAGCGGCTTCGCGCAACTTGGGATGCGTCGTCAGCCCCAGATAATTGTTCGACGCCAGATTGATGACGTGTTTGCCATCTACCGTGCACTCCGGCGCTTGCTCATCCTGAAGCACACGCAGCTTAAAGTGCGTGCCCTTCTGCTTGAGTTCGTTCATCTGGTCGGCGAGGTATGAAAGCTGGGGGCGGGTCGTGGTGGTTGGCATGTCGCACTCCTGAAAAAAATTTCTTTGCCACTGATCTTCGCAGATGGGCGCAGATCAAAAAATCATTGGGCCGCGAATCAACGCGAATAGACGCGAATCAAATTTAAAGACGACTCACAATTTCTTTCTCCGCATTCGCGGTTTGCGAATCTCAAATTACTCAATTACCCAATTACAAAATTTCCTAATTCGCGTTTATTCGCGAAATTCGCGGCTAAGCTTTTTGATCTACGCCCATCTGCACAAATCTGCGGCTAACTCTTCTGTATTCCATTCGGATACAACAAAATTTTACTCGACTCGCCCGTACGCAGCCGGTCCATGCCTTTGCTGAAATCCGCCATTGGCATGCGGTCTGTAATCACCGGATCAAGATCGAGCTTGTTCGCCTTGAGCAGAGCGTTCATCTGGAACCAGGTCTTGTACATTTGCCGTCCATTAATGCCCTGCACCAGCGCGCCTTTAAAAATAATGTCGTTGGCCAGGTTCAACTCCATCGGCTTGGACGGAATTCCCAGCAGAGAAGCACGGCCACCGAGCCGCAGTATCTTGAATCCCAGGCGGATCGCGTCAGGATGTCCGGACATTTCCAGGATCACGTCCACGCCGGTGCCGCCCGTGGCCTCCATTACCTGCTCATAGACGTTATCTTTCG
The DNA here is from genome assembly GCA_020072645.1 of Terriglobia bacterium. NCBI lineage: Bacteria > Pseudomonadati > Acidobacteriota > Terriglobia > Terriglobia bacterium. Next base: position 45,944 of record JAIQGK010000011.1, on the reverse strand, counting down.
CCGGATTCAGCACGTGGTCGGCCTTCATCTTTTCCGCCAGCTTGCGCCGATGGTCGTTGATTTCCAGCGCATACACTTCACTGGCGCCACACGCACGCGCCACGGCAATACAGAACAGGCCAATGGGCCCGCAGCCGATGATCGCCACCGTCTTGGCGGCAATCTCGCCGGCCAGAACCGTGTGCACGGCGTTGCCCAGCGGATCAAGCACGCTGGCATAATCCGCCGGAATGCCCGGGTCAATCTTCCAGATATTCGATTCTGGGATCTTCACGAACTCGGCGAAAGCACCGTTGGCGTCCACGCCAATGATCTTCACATGCTGGCAAATGTGGGCTTCGCCGGTGCGGCACTGGTAGCACTTGCCGCAGGCCACATGCATCTCGGCGGAAACAAAGTCGCCTTCCTTCACTGCCGTTACGTTCTTGCCTGTAGCTACCACGTGCCCGCAGAACTCATGGCCGGGAATCAATGGCGGCTTGATCCGGTTTTGCGCCCACTGGTCCCAGTTGTATATGTGCAGATCGGTGCCGCAGACTGATGCTACTTTCACTTTCACCAGGACATCATCCGGGCCAAATTGTGGAACGGGCATCTGCCGGACGTCCGCTCCCGGCGCGGCCTCCGGTTTCACTACGGCAAGCATGGTTTCAGGCATTCAATTCCTAAGTATGGCAAGATCAAGAAGGCAAACTATTCATTTTAACAAATCCGGCAAAGAGCACCTGTCCCCAAAATTCATGGGCCGTGATCGCGCGATTCGATTATCGTATTAACCGTCCCCGCGAATTCGGCCCAACAGCTGATGTACCACTCCTTCCGCGTAGAACAAGGATTTGCGCATCGCCGTAGATTATCTGATAATCTAACTAACCAGTTAATTAAATGTCTTCAGCCATCAAATCCGGCAAATCTGGCTCGCGCGGCGAACCTGAAAAGACCCGCGCCGCCATCCTTAAAGCCGCTTTGGAAGAGTTTGCCCATGAAGGCGTGACCGGAGCGCGCACAGATGAGATTGCGCGCCGCGCCGGCGTCAACAAAGCCTTACTCTATTACTACTTCAAGGATAAAGAAGGCCTCTACGCCGCCGCGCTGGACCAGGTTTTTTCCGGTCTGCATGAGCGAGTCGCGAGCGTTCTTGAGCGTCCTGATCTTCCTCCGCGTGAAAGATTGCTGCTCTATGCGCAAACCCACTTTGACTACATTGCCAGCGCGCCAGTTTATCCGCGACTGGTGCAGCGCGAATTTATGCGCAGCGCGGGACGCGCGCTCTCACCCGCTGCCAGCCGCATTATGGAGCGCCACGGCAAGCCCTTGTATAGCCGCCTGGAAAAGCTTATTGAAGAAGGCATTAGCGCCGGCGATTTCCGCAAGGTTGATGCCATCCAGACAGTGACATCCATCATCGGCACTATCGTTTTTTATTTCATCAGCATGCCCGCACAACACTTTATGCACGCCGGCGATCCTGCTTCTCCGGAGCGAATCGCCGCTCGACGAGCCGCCGTGCTTGATTTCATTTGCGCCGCCGTCTTCACTCCAGCCGCGGCGCAGAAGGTCTGCAAATCATGAGCACGCGCAACAGCTTTTTCGCCTTTCTCGGACTGCTGCTGGTCATTGCCACCATCTATTATTTTTTTTCCGTCGACCACTCGTCTGACCTTGTGCTGATCGGCACCGTTGATGCCAATCAGGTGGTCGTCAGTCCAAAAATCAGCGGACGAATTGAGCGCCTGGCCATTGACGAAGGCACTGAAGTAAAAGCCGGGGACACCATCGCAGTGCTCGACTCGCAGGAACTCAACGCAGATCGCCAGGCTGCAGAAGCTATGCTGGCCAGCCTTCGCCACCAGGTTTCACAGACACGCGCCACGGAAGAGCAGACCGCCGGCGAAACATCCAGCGGCGTGATCAACGCCGAGGCTCGTTTGCGCGCTGCCCAGGCAACATTGCTTCAGGCACAGGCTGATTTGCAGCGCATCCAGGGAGATACGCGACGCTCTGTCGAGTTGGCAAAGCAGGGTGTTGCTTCACAACAGCAGGCAGACCAGGCAGAAGCGCAACTCAAGGCGCAGCAGGCTTTGGTCCGTGCCGCGGAGGACCAGTCTCGCGCCGCGCAAGCAGACCTGGTAACGGCGCAGGCCCACACACGCCAGACCCAGGCTGCGCAGAGCAACGTCGCCTCCACGCGCGCACAGCAGTTGAATGCCAAGGCCCAATTGGAAGCCGCTGAAGCCCGCCTTGGCTATACCAAAGTCACCGCGCCCGTAAGTGGAATTGTCACCGTTCGCGCGGCCCGCGAAGGCGAGGTCGTGAATCTCGGCCAGGCCATCGCCATCATCACAGACCTGAGCGACACCTGGGTTCGCGCCGCCATTCCTGAAACTGAAGCAGTGCACATTGCAATTGGTGACAAGTTGAATGTCCGCCTGCCCTCAGGCGATATCGTCTCCGGCAAAGTTATTTTCAAGGCGCCGGAAGCTGATTTCGCCACACAACGTGACGTGAACCGCCGCAAGCGCGATATCAAAGCCATCTCGCTCAAGTTGCAATTGGATAACAGCAAGAAGAACCTTGTTCCCGGAATGACGGCGGAAGTCCTTGTTCCCAAAGCCAAAATAGAAGGCCGCTAAATGCCTGCCCCCGCGATCCAAGTCGTCGACATCGTGAAGCGCTTCGGGAACTTCACAGCGGTTGACGGTGTCTCTTTCGCGGTGGAAGAAGGCGAAATTTTTGGCCTGCTCGGCCCCAATGGCGCGGGAAAGTCAACGCTGATCCGGATGATGACCACCTTGCTCGACATCACTTCCGGCACCGCCATTATTGAAGGTGCTGACGTGCGCAAAAATCCAAACACCGCGCGGCGATCCATGGGCGTGATTCCCCAGGCCATGACCAGTGACGGCGACCTCACCGTATGGGAGAACCTGAGCATTTATTCCAAGCTCTACGGTATTCCAGCTGCCGACCGCGACAAGTCCATAGACGAGTTGCTTACTCTGGTCGATCTCAATCAGTGGCGAGACGCTCCAGCACGAAATCTTTCCGGCGGCATGCGCCGGCGCCTGGAGATAGCGCGCGGCCTGGTACATCGCCCGCGAATCTTTTTTCTCGATGAGCCTACCACCGGCCTTGATCCTGTGTCCCGCGTCGCTGTTTGGGAAATGATTACCAACATCAAGCAGCAGCGGAACCTCACGGTCCTGATCACCACGCATTACATGGATGAAGCCGACCGTCTCTGTGATCGCATTGCTATTGTCGACCACGGCAAGCTGGTGGCGCTGGACACGCCGCGCAATCTCAAAAACAGCATTCCCGGGTCCAGCGTGATTGAAGCGCAATTTCTTCAGCCTCCTGCCAACTGGCATAGGACTCTGGAAGGCCTTGCGGGCGTGAAATCCGTGCAGCCGGAAGGCGCGGACATGTATCGCATCCTCACTGAAGATGGTTCGCGCACCACCACAGCTCTTGTGGAAACAGCAGTTCACTCCAATGTTGTAGTGAAAACCTTAACGGTGCAGAGCACCACGCTGGACGACGTTTTTGTTCACTTCACCGGAAGACAGTTGCGCGATCAGATTGTGGATTCGCCGCTTTACCAATCTCCCGTAGCGTGGGGCAAGTAAGCATGCGCACCTTCTTCAAGAGCGGGCGCATGATGGCAATCGTGGAACGCGATCTGCGCAAGTTCTTCCGCTCACCTGCCCTCATGGTTGCCGCCATGGTCTTTCCGCTTGTCCAACTTATCGTGCTGGGCAACGCCTTTGGCGGCAAGATCAAAGACGCTAAGATTGGAATCGTTTCACACGATACCGGCCCACAAGCCATTCGCGTAATGGAAGCGCTACGCGCAGTCCAGAGCAACGCGCGCACCTTTCAGCCGATCATGTATCCAGACGAGCAAGTCATGATTGCCGCCGTCCGTCGCGGCGATCTGAATGCCGGGCTGGTGATTCCGCCGCAGTTCTCACGCAATGTGTACGAGCAGACCAGGCCCCACATCGGCCTGGTACTCGATAACACTGACAACTTCATGACTGCCACCTTTGAAGATGAAATGACCCAACTGGTGGCGGCGCTCAATCAGCCGGAGGTCCAGCCCCGCGTGGTCCAGCAGATTGAGCTTCAGGTTGTGGAGCTCTATCCCTATATCGAATATATGAAATACCTGCTGCCCGGTTCCATTACGCTGGCGATGTTCGTCAGCGTCATGATTGGCGGCGGCATTGTTTATATTGACGACAAAGCCCGCGGAGTGCACGAAGGCTATCTGGTTACGCCCATTACAAAGCTGGAACTCGTTGCCGGATTGAATGTGGCCGGCGCGCTCAAGGCCATGGGCGCAGGCATTGTGCTTACGCTTCTTGGATCGTTAATTGCCGGCGTGGGCTCCACGTTTCAACCCGCAAACTTTATCTGGCTGCTATTGCTGATCGGCGCCACTTCATTCGCATTTATCTCCATGATGTTTGTCATGATGGTGCGGGTCAACGATCCCCTGATTCCGCGCGCCGTGTTCGGCATTCTAAACACCCTGTTGTATTTTCCCAGCGGCGCAATTTATCCGGTGCAGGCTTTTCCCCGCTGGCTGCAATGGATCGCCTGGGTCGATCCGTTTACTTATTCGGTTCGCGGCTTCAAGGCCATCCTGCTCAAAGGGGTAGGGCTGGCTGCAATCTGGCCTGACCTGCTGTATCTTGGTGGGTTCGCCTTAGCCGCATTCGCGTTTTCTACATTGCTCTTTAAACGCACTCTGTAAAGGAAACATCGCATGGCATTGATGGATGCAAAAGAATACGATCCGCGACCGGCAGAGCGCCGCCGGAAAATCATTGCGACCATTGTTGTGGCGGTAATCGCCATCTCGGCTTATCTTTACATCACGCGCTACGATTCCGAGAAGAAGGTCATCAACAATTTTTTTCAGGCAATCGAGCAGAAAAATTTTGACAAGGCCTACGGAATCTATGAAGGCGATCCAGACTGGAAGCAGCATCCTGAAAAGTTCGCCAACTACTCAGTGAACCAGTTCAGGATGGATTGGGGACCGCAGGGCGAGTACGGCGCGATCACCAGTCATCGGATTGATTGTGCGCTGGAACCGCCGAAGAAAGAATTTGTCTCTCCCAGCGGCGTTGTCGTGGTAGTGATCATCAACAACCGCGCAGAACCCAGGTCCATGTGGGTGGAAAAGAAGAGCAAGACCATCAGTGACTCGCCGGTTTCTGTGGCGTGCCACGGCCCACAGTAGAAGTTCGATCTTCTCTGTGGCAGGTTATTCTTTCGCCGATGCCGCGAATAGATTGCTCACCTTCTGGACCGACGCTTCATCCTCGGCATTCAGGCAAGTCTGTGACCGATCAATCTGGCGCATCAAGCCTGTGAGCACCTTACCGGGTCCGACCTCAATAAATATTTGCACGCCGAGGCCAATCAGCGTCTGCATGCATTTGGACCACTGCACAGCGCCTGTTACCTGACGCACCAGCGCTTGGCGTGAGCCTTCAGCGGTAGCCTTTGGCGTTGCATCAATGTTCGCGATCACCGGCAATTCGGGATTGTTGAAATGAAGCTTTTGTAAATCTGCTTCCAGCCGGTCTTGCGCCGGCCTCATCAACTCGCAATGAAAAGGTGCGCTCACCACCAGCATCACGGCCTTCTTAGCTCCGCGTTGTTTAGCCAGATCGGCGGCGCGTTCTACCGCTTTTTGATGTCCTGAAATTACGATTTGATCCGGTGAATTGATGTTTGCCGGAGAAACAATTTCACCCTGCGCAGCGTCGGCGCAAACTTGTTGCAACTCGTCCAGCGTCATTCCCAGGATTGCCGCCATTCCGCCTTCACCCGCCGGCACAGCTTCCTGCATGTAGCGTCCCCGATTGTGCACGGTACGGACGGCCTCAGCAAAAGAAAGTGTTCCGGCAGCCACGTGAGCGGAGTATTCGCCTAAGCTGTGACCAGCGGCAAACTGGGGAACAATTCCTTTTTCTTGCAGCACACGCGCGACTGCGGTGCTCATCGTCAGGATGGCAGGCTGAGTATTTTCAGTGAGCTTAAGCTGATCGTTCGGCCCTTCAAAACAGACTTGAGAGATAGAAAATCCCAGAGCGTCGTCAGCTTCCTGAAACGTGTGCCTCGCGACGGGGTAGAGCGATGCCAGCTCTTTTCCCATTCCTGCTGCTTGTGATCCCTGTCCGGGGAAGAGGAAAGCAATCGGGCCGTGGCTCATGCGGATTCTTCCGCCTTGTCAGGGCCAAGGTATGAGTCCGGCCGCATGGATTGTGATTCTGACCGCGCCGCGCCGAGTTCTTTTTCGATATTGGTATTTATGCCTGACTCGTAAAATTCTTTGGCCACACGGATGGCATTCTTCATGGCATTAGCATTTGAGCGTCCATGGCCTACGATAGCGACGCCTTTCAGCCCGAGCAGCGGCGCTCCGCCGTATTCGGCATAGTCAAGCTTGCGGCCGAAGTTGGCGAATGCCTTGCGCGCCAGCAGCGCGCCTACCTGGGAAGTAATTGTTGAGGTGAGGGATTCTTTCAGCAGATAGCGTACCGCTTCCACCAGCCCTTCAGAAATCTTGAGCGCCACGTTGCCGACGAAGCCGTCACAGACAATAACATCCACTTTGCCGTTGTATAAATCGCGGCCTTCAACATTGCCCAGAAAATTGATCGGCAAGTCCTTGATCAGCGAGTGGGCTTTGCGCGTGAGTTCGTTGCCTTTGCCTTCTTCTTCACCAATGGAAAGGATGCCCACCGTCGGCTTGGTATTCTTGAAGATCGCGCGATAGTACATTGCGCCCATCAGCGCAAACTGCGCCAGGTTGTGCGGCTTGGAATCCACGTTGGCGCCCACGTCAATCAGGATGGAAGGCTTGTCCTTGCCCGCTTGAGTAGGAAATACGCTGGCCAGTGCGGGACGGTCGACTCCGGGCAGAGCGCCCAGAACCATCTTGGCCGCGGCCATTGCAGCGCCGGTATTGCCGGCAGTCACAAACCCCACGGCTTTCTTTTCTTTTACCAGCCGCAGGCCCACGTGCATGCTGGAGTCTTTCTTGGTCCGCACCGCCTGCACGGCTTTTTCTTCCATTTCAATGACTTGCGTGGCGTTTACCACGTCAATCGGCAGGTTTTGCGCGGTGGGATGGCCTGCAAGCTCGCGCCGCAGCAGCTCTTCAGGCCCCACCAGCATCACTCGTACGCCATAATGGCGAGCGGCCAGCAGCGCACCCTCGATCTCGGGCCTGGGATGCCGGTCTGAACCCATTGCATCGACGGCTATGACAGTTTCCACTGGCGTTTGCACTTAGGCGTTTTCTTTTACCTGCGCTACTTCACGGCCTTTGTAGTAGCCGCACTTTGGACATACGCGATGCGGCATCTTTTTCTCATGGCAGTTGGGACATTCCGAAGCGGAATGCGCGGTAAGGAAGTCATGTGCGCGGCGACTCGAGGTGCGTGCTTTTGAGTGCCGCCGTTTTGGATTTGGCATTGTTTCCCTTTCTCCTGGCGCCGGCACAAGCCTGCGCGCTGATCTTACTTTTTATCGTTCCAACTTCTTGCGAATATCTTCCAGCGCCGACCATCGCGGATCGGGCATCGCCGTCACGCAATCGCAGCTTTCCACGTTCAGGTTCTTGCCGCACTGCGGGCAGAGCCCTTTGCAGTTGGTGCGGCAAAGCTGCTTCACTGGCAGGGCCAGAAGGATCTGCTCCTTCAAAACGTCTTCCAGCAGCAATCCCTCACCCTGATAATAACCAATCTCTGTGTCGGCTTCGGTGATCGCGACTTCATCCCGTCCCGCATCCACGCCCAAAGGCCGGTATAGCAAATCAAATTTTTCCGCCAGCGCATTATGCACCGGATCAAGGCAGCGGGCGCATTTGACTTCAACTTCTGTCGAAAAGCTGCCTACCAGCCTGATGTCTTCAACAACATTTCGGCCACCGCGGTTCTCGCGAATCAGTTCCGCTCGACCTGCCGACTTCAAAGGCGCAGTCTGAATCTGATCTTCCAGCAAGTCGATTGCGCCAGGCGCAAAAGTCTCGTCAAATTCAAGATTTCGGAGCTCAAGATCCTTTACTTTTATAAACATAAGGGGCGCTCCGGAAAATTCAAGTGGCTCTAGTTTGTCGGGGGAACGCTGGGACGATCGGCGACCGATGCCTCACGATCGTTGACAATACCTTAAGGATAAAGGGGGTATGGAGAGAGTGTCAAGGAAAGTAGCGTGGCGGCGGACTTTCTCCGCCGCCTCATCACGCACTTTGTAGATTGATGGGTTAGAGGTTACGGGTTTCCGTCCCGGTGGCTTCCTGAACGTTGCTTGCAAAACGGTCAGCCTGTCCGCGAATTGCAGAAACCGTGGTGCGGACCTTGTCGCGACCCTGGTTCGCCAGGTCACGTGCTGAGTCTGCCAGATCGCTGGCCCGTTGTGTAAGATTTTCGCGTGTTTCTTCGCCGCTCATCGGGGCAAAAAGAATCCCCAAACCAATACCAATTCCCAACCCTGCCAAAAAGGATTTCATGCTTAAACTCCTGGTGAATTTGGCAGCCAGAATTGAGTGCCGCCTGCTTAATAGAGATTGCGGATTCACCGCGAAGGTTGCCGCATAATTCCACTCGGGCGAGCAGAACCTCGTTTGTGCTCTGGTCAGCTTTGGATTCTGAACTTTTACTTGGACTGGGTTATTTGGCCTTGGTAAGTTTCTGCCCGGCCACCTGGGCTGCAGGACTTCGCGGATCCTCTTTTTGCAATTGCTGGTAAATCAGAGTTGCCTGCTGCGGATCTGTGCTTTCATACATCTCAGCCAGTTCCAGTTGCGCCTGCGGCTTCGATACTGTCACCGTTGGGTGTTCGGAAAGATCTTTGTAAATGGCAATGGCTTCCGGCGCGCGGTTTGTCCCGCGATATATGGACGCCAGGGCCATCTTGGCCAGGGCAGCCACGTCCTTGTCCCTAAAATCGGACGCCGTCTTCAACTCTTTCTCCGCGCCTGTCTTGTCGCCCGCCTGCATCAATGCGATTCCGCTCATATAACGGGCAATCCTGCCCGGAGAAACGGTGGAATATTTATCGGCAATGGCCTGAAACTGCTTTTGCGCGGCTTTTGCGCGATCGGCAATTGTGGGAAACGTGGGACCCGAATCTTCAGCCGGGGGCGGTGAGCCGGCCGGCAAAATCTGCGCGTCCAGAGTGCGCATGGCTGCCGACAATTGGGTATTGGCCTCATCGGACTGGCGGCTGCGCCACGTGATTACACCGGTGGTCAACAAGACGGCAACCAGCGCAAGGCCAACTGTCCAAATAACAGTCTGGCGGTGACCTGTGGCCCATTGCGCTGCGCCCTGGGCAGTTGCGGCGAACTTATCTTCTTTCAATTGACGACGGGTATAACCTGGCACTTGGAAAACCTTTTCGGTGGGATAAGTGGCAATGAAACCTTGAGTTTAGCAAGAAATCGGCAGCGTCGTCAAACAAACCTGGTAGTAATGGTACAGTTTGCGTCCCATAAATCTTCGTCATCCCAACGGCCGAAAGGGGAACGCGCGCAGGTCGGGTTTCCCATTCGCGCCCGGTTTTGGCGGGAATGGGCAAATCAGCGCGCGAGTAGGTCGGAGGGACCTTGTGCTTGCTTTTTGAAGTTCCACGCTATCTAAAGACCGCTTAATGTTTACCAATATTCATCAATTGTAAGTATTGCCTTCCGATCATGGGCGATCACCCGATCAACGGATCACCCGATCTGGCGCCCTTGATCCGGTGTAAATCAGTGTTATCAGTGTTATCAGCGGTGAGGTTTGGGGTTTTGTTCTCATCCTCTTTGCCTGTTTCTGAGGTGTCTGCAACCATACCATTGCACCGGGCTTCAAACTTTGTAGGGAAACCCTGGCATCAAAATCGAATAAGCGCCTTTCCAAATAACTGGCGCTCTGTGGGGCAGCAATGCGCAAACTTGGTATCGCAATCGCCGTCATTGTCGTTGTATTGATCGCAGCGGTCCTTATCGTGCCGCACCTGATCAACGTGAATCAATATCACGGACAAATTCAGTCGCAGCTGGAGAAACGGCTGGGACGACAGGTGACGCTGGGCAATATGAGCTTGCGTCTGTTCCCGCCGGCGTTCGATGTCGAGAACACGACGATTGCTGAAGACCCTCAATTCGCCACGAATCGTCCGTTCGCTACGGCAGATAAGTTGGCTGTAAGCGTCAAATTCTGGCCACTATTGCGCAAGCAGCTTGAAGTGAATTCGCTGGAACTGGTGCATCCCCACATTGGATTGGTGCGCAACGCCCAGGGCGTCTGGAACTTTGCAACCTTGGGGCAGGAATCCAAACCGACTGCCGCGCAGAAAACGCCTTCGCAACCTGCGCAAGGTCCAACGCCTACCACGACAACGGGACCACCAGGATCGCAATCTCCTGCTGGCAAGCAGCCCGCCGGCCAACTCACGCTGGCTAACCTCTTCATCAATGATGGACAGGTGGCGATTACCGATCTGCAGAAACATCAATCCCGCGCGGTGTACGACCACATTGATCTCAATGTGAACGACTTTGCGCCGGACCAGCAATTCAGCATGAAGCTCACGGCGCATCTGCCCGGCGAAGGCAAGCAGGCCATCTGGCTGGAAGGCAAAGGCGGCCCGATCAAAGAAGCTGACATGCTGAATACGCCCTTTGATGGCGTGTTGCGGCTGGACCAGGTATCTACCGGCGCGGCGCAAAAATTCCTGAACTCACAGTCGCTCAATGGAATTGACGCGGTGCTCACCGGTAGCGCCAAAGTGAAAAACTCCGGCGGCAAGCTGTCTTCCAATGGAACGATCAAAGTGGAGAACGCGCGCATTCACACCGTGAATGTCGGCTATCCCATTACGCTGGATTATGACGTTGCCGACGATCTGACCAACGACGTCATCCAGGTTCACAAGGGTGATCTTAAGCTGGGCGCGACGCCAATCTCTCTGGCAGGCACCGTCAATACCAAACCAACCCCCTCGCAGATCGACCTCAAACTCACGGCGTCGAATGCTTCCATCGCGGAAATGGCGAGGCTGGCCTCGGCATTCGGAGTCGCATTCGGCAAGGACGTGGACGTAAAAGGCCAGGTCAATGCCGATATCCAGGCGCGCGGAGCCATGGACAAGCCGGCATTGAACGGCCAGCTTTCGGCACGCAATCTTGATATCAGCGGTAAAGAAATTCCTCAACCGGTCAAAGTCAATGACATTACTTTGGCTCTCACGCCGGAAACCGTGCGCTCTAATGAATTTGCGGCGACGACCGGCTCAACCACCGTCAACGTCAGCTTTGCGCTATCGCAATACAGCGCGCCCAACAGTTCCATCAGCGCCACCTTGCGCGCCCCGAATGCACGCATCGGCGAGCTGATCAACATCGCCAAAGCTGCGGGCGTATCGGCGGTAGATGGCGTTTCCGGCGATGGAGCACTCTCGCTCGACGTGAAGGCGCAAGGCTCCACCAAGAACATGTCCGCGCTGAACTTTGATGGGACCGGCAAGATCAGCAATGCCACGCTGAAAATGCCTTCGCTGACCAAGCCGCTGCAGATCAAGAACTCCGATATCCGCTTCAGCCAGAACTCGGCCTCGCTACAGAACATTGCCCTCACGCTCGGCAGTACCAACGCCGGCGGCACAATCACGCTCAAGAACTTTGAAGCGCCTCAAGTCCAGTTTGCCTTGAACGCGGACAAAGTGAACGTGGCAGAGCTTCAGCAGATCTTTGCCGCCACTCCGGCGCAGCCCGCCAAACGTGCAAGCTTCTGGCGCGTTGTGCCTGAAGCCAACGCGCAGACCAAAGCTGAGCCCAGCATGCTCACCAAGATGACCGGCGGCGGCACGGTTGCCATCGGCGTTATTCAGTATGACGATCTGCTTTTGAACAATGCGCATGCCAACGTGACACTGGATCACGGCCTGATCAAGATGAATCCCGTCACGGCAGACGTTTACGGCGGAAAAGAAACCGGCGCCATCACGATCGACATGCGCCCGGCGCAGCCCGTGTACAACGTGAATTTGAAGACCGAGAAAGTCGATGCCAATAAACTGATCTCATCGGTTTCCGATGTGAAGCAGACTATCTACGGGCTGCTGGCTTCGAACGTGAATGCAAGCTTCAGCTCTTCTTCTGCCAATATCGCGCGCAGCCTGAACGGCAACATGGCCATTAATCTTACAAACGGCAAACTCATGAATCTTGATCTGCTGCATGAGTTGGCCTCTGTGGGGAAATTTCTGGGCAATGGGTTTGGGGCACCCAAAGGCTTTACTGACCTCGTTCAAGTTACCGGAAACTTCGATGTGAAAAATGGCCTTGCCCAGACAAATAATCTCAAAGCGGTGATTGATGGCGGCACCATGGCCGCCGCCGGCTTGATCAATCTGGCCGATCAGTCTCTGAATTTGCATGTAACGGCTGTGCTCAACAAAGCCATCAGCCAACAGGTAGGCGGCACACAAGTCGGTGGATTCATGAACACCGCGCTTGCCAATAATCAGGGCGAGCTGGTGCTGCCGGTGATCGTGACCGGTACATTTCAGCATCCGCAGGTTGCACCCGACGTACAACAGATTGCCAAGATGAAATTAGACAATCTACTGCCCAGCAGCAAAAATCCGGGCCAGCTAACGACGGGGATTCTGGGCGCGATTCTTGGGAACAAGAACCAGGGAGGCGCGAACGGACAGCAGCCCGCAGGCCAGCAGCAGAAGGGCGGCATTGGCGGGATTCTGGACGCAATCGGCGGTAAGCAGCAACAGCAACAAAACCAACAGCAGCCTGCAAGTCCAGCCGTCGGCAGCAATCAGGGACAACAGCCCCAAGCTACGCCCACTCCTGCCGCTCCGAACTTGGGCGATGTGCTGGGCCAGGTGCTGAACAGGAAGAAGAAAGATCAGGCTACGCCGACTCCGACGCCACAGCAGTAGCAATTAGCAGTTAGCTGCAGTAGCAATTGGCACTTAGCAGATCAAGGTTTGCACTCGTGGTCTTGACCAGTAAGCTGGTCTGCCCCAGGGCAGATCACCAGATCAACTGATCACCGATCTATGGCCTGCCCCAGCCGCCGCCTGCGGGGGATTCAATTCTGACCTTGTCGCCTTTTTTCAGGCGTACGCTGGTTTTGCCGGGAAGGGTTTCGCTCATGCTGTTCTGATGGACAACCTGGGTTCGTCCTGCCGCACCGTCCGCGCCGCCCTGCAATCCATATGGACCGCGGCTGCGGCGATCGGTCAGCAGCGTCACTTCAGAATCGGCGAGCAGTTCGACTTCGCGCACAATGCCGTCACCGCCACGGAACTTCCCCGCTCCGCCGCTGTTTTTCCGCAAAGAATATTCCGTCACGCGCAAAGGATACGCATACTCCAGCGCCTCTGCCGGAGTATTCAGCGAGTTCGTCATGTGTGTATGCACGCCGCTCACTCCCGCCCGGTCAGGACGCGCTCCCATGCCGCCCGCAATCGTTTCGTAGTAGGCAAAGGGCTCGCCGGTGCGTTCGTCGATGCCGCCGATGGTCAGGTTATTCATGGTGCCGGAAGAGCCGGCAGGCACGCGGTCCGGCATGGCCTTGGCCAGCGCGCGCAGCAACACATCGACGATGCGCTGTGAAGTCTCAACGTTTCCACCCGCGACGGCCGCCGGCGGCCGCGCATTCACCACCGTTCCCTTAGGCGCAATCATCCGCACGGGGCGCATCAGTCCCGCTGCTGCTGGAACATCTTCCTGCAACAGGCAGCGGAAGACGTAGAAGCACGCTGAGAAAGCAATGGCATCCACGGCGTTGATGCTGCCTGCGACTTGCGGCGAACTGCCGGTGAAATCAACAGTTACCAGCGGCTTGCCTCCTGCCGCCTTTTGAAACGTAAGTGTCACCGCAATGCGGACCGGCCCTGAACCCGCGCCATCGTCATCCAGAAAATCTTCAGCTTCATAGCGGCCATGCGGGACCTTGCCGAGAAACGCCCGCATCAGCTTTTCAGAATATTCCTGCAACTCGTCCATCACCTGCTGCACGCGCGCAAGGCCATAACGCTGCGTGATCTCCAGCAATCGCGCTTCACCAGTGTGGCAGGCCGCAATCTGCGCATTAAGATCGCCTTCGCGTTCTTCCGGAGTGCGCACATTGTTGAGCAGTAGGCGAAACACATCATCCTGCAACTTGCCTCCCGCAATGAGCTTGATGGGAGGAATGCGGATGCCTTCCTGATATATTTCGCGACAGATTCCCATGGATCCGGCATACGTTCCTCCGACGTCGGCATGGTGGGCTCGCGATGCCACATAAAATGCAGGCTTCGTAATGCGCCGGTCCTTGCTTTTACCGCCGATGAAAACCGGCGCAACCAGCGTAATGTCCGGCAGGTGAGTGCCGCCGCAGAAGGGATCATTCAAGATCGCCACGTCGCCAGGACTGAGCGTGAGCGTCTCCACAGCGGCTCTGACGGACATGGGCATCGACCCCAGATGCACCGGCATATGATCGCCCATGGCGACTACTTCTCCCGCGCCGTCAAATACTGCGCAGGAATAATCGCGACGTTCTTTGATGTTGGGAGAAAACGCCGTGCGGCGCAAGGCAGCGCCCATCTCTTCCGCAATGGAGTGGAAAAGACTCTTAAAGATTTCCAGTTCAACCGGATCGCGCATGGAAGATTAGTGTAAACAAACCTTGCTACTAATGACACTGATCGAACTGGATCAGATCAGTGAAAATCAGTTTGATCAGTGTCATCAGCGGTAAGGTTTTTACGAATGAGAGTTTCTTATTAGTAGGTCGGCTGCCACAAAGACGAAAAACACCACGGCAATCACGCCATTCATGGTGAAAAACGCAGCGTTCAATTTGCTGAGATCGTCTGAAGCGACCAGCGAGTGTTCATAAGCCAGAAGCGCCGCCACCACAATAACTCCGATGATCGCCAGCTTGCCGAGTCCGAATACTACGACCAACGCAATGAGCAGGCCAAGCATGAGCATATGCAAAGTCCGGGCCACGATGAGAGCCTTGGGAACGCCCATGGCTTGTGGAATCGAGTTGAGCGAGTTGGCGCGATCGAATTCAATATCCTGGCAGGCATAAAGGACATCAAAGCCACCGACCCAGAAAGTCACAGCCGCCGTAAGCAACAAAATGCGCGGATCGAGCGAGCCCCGCACCGCGATCCAGGCCGCGGCAGGAGCAATGCCCAGCGCGAATCCCAGCACAAGGTGCGACCAGCGCGTGAATCGCTTGGTATAGGAATAAAACAGCACCACCGCCAGCGCCACCGGAGACAGCAGCAGCGTTACGCGATTGAGTTTGGCCGCCCCAAAGATAAACAGCAGGCAAGCGACCACGACAAAGACAGTCGCAAATTTCTGTGAAAGCGTGC
The DNA here is from genome assembly GCA_020072645.1 of Terriglobia bacterium. Classification (NCBI taxonomy): domain Bacteria; kingdom Pseudomonadati; phylum Acidobacteriota; class Terriglobia; species Terriglobia bacterium. Next base: position 30,533 of record JAIQGK010000011.1, on the reverse strand, counting down.
CGGCAGGAATCGCGCGCATGGCCGTGCGAGGATTGGCCGCGTCAATTCTCGCATCAGCAATTCGATTGAATGCCATAGCAGCAGAGCGAGCGGAGATCATGCATAAAACGATCCACCCCAGCTTGGCCGCGGTGGGCATTCCTCCGGCGGCAAGCATGGCAGCGCAGAGAGCAAATGGCAGGGCAAAGATGGAATGCTCCCACTTGATCATCTCCAGCGTGGTTTTGATGTTGGTGAGGAGAGGCACAGAGTATTTTATTCTGAAATCCCGAGCGGAGCGAGGGATCACTATAGCCACAGGAATTTAACCGGCAAACACGACGCCGTCTCGACGGAATCAATGGAAATTCAAGCGAGCAGATCTATAGCCCTCGCATACCTGGATAAGCATAGTGATCCCTCGCTCCGCTCGGGATTTCAGAATCAAACCACAAACCCCTGTTCCCCGATCAACGGCACAAAGCGGCAGCCTTCCAGCGTCCGCACCGTGGTACTGCCATCCGCGTGCCGCTGGACGAGTTGCAAAACTTGTTCTTCGGCATCTCCTACAGGAATCAGCAGACGTCCGCCGACAGCGAGCTGGTCCATGAGGGCCTGCGGGATGCGCGGAGCTGCGGCCGATACGATGATGGCATCGTAGGGCGCGGCTTCCAACAGCCCCAGCGACCCATCACCAGTAATGATCTTGGCATTGCGATAGCCCAGCCGTTCCAGTGTCTTCTGCGCCGTCTCCGCCAGCGACGCATACCTCTCCACGGCAAAAACCTGGCTTGCCAGTTCCGCAAGCAGTGCGGTCTGGTATCCCGAACCTGCGCCAATTTCCAGGACGCGGTCTTCCGGCTTGATCTCCGCCGCCTGAATCATGGCGGCAATCATGTAAGGTTGTGAGGTTGTCTGCTTTTCTGCGATCGGAACAGGATGGTCGGCATACGCTTCATTCCAGTTTTGCTGGCTCACAAATTCATGCCGAGGCACTTTGCTCATGGCCGCGAGCAAGCGCTCATCGTGGATGCCACGCTGGCGCAACTGGCTTTCCACCATGGTGAAGCGCTCAGTTGCGAACGGCTGTGTGCCATTCCCGCTCATGCGTCACTTTTTCCGCCTGCGTATGTGGATGTCAAATCCCAGTACCCCGTTCTGGTCTCGAACAGCTACGATCGATACGTTCTTATCGAAATTGTATTCCACCTGAATCACCGTCTCGGCTGATTGCGTGAGGCTGGTGACGTAAGTAAACGTAATGTTATTGCTGATCTGCTGTTCAATCGTCACGCGCGCGCTGGGATTGTTTTCCGAGCCAATAAACTGAGGATCGATTTTTACCCGGCTGGCGCCGAAGAGCCGCTGCACGCGATCACTGAAGGTGGCATTGAGCGCTTCACCCAGGATCGCGTTGGAAGCTGAAGCCGTGTCATTCGTGTTCACACCTGGCGTGTTCACACCTGGCTGGCTCGCGGTATAAACATTTTGTCCGCGAGTACGGCCAAAGGCCAGCAGCGCGATGATGTCAGAATTTGCCAGCGGCGGATCAGAGCGGTACGTCATGCTGATTCCCTTGCCGCCTATCGCCTGTCCATGCAGTCCGATCGTTACGTCATAGCCCTGCACTCGGGTAGACATATCAAGGTTGATGACAGGCTCGATAGTGAGCGGGTTGCTTAAGGTAATGTCACCACGCTCCAGCTTATACTTTGTGCCGTTGAAGAAAACATCGCCTTCAGCAATGTTTACCCTGCCCACAATGGCCGGGCGTGCCGCGGTCCCACGGACACGCAGATCAAGATCGCCGGAAAGCTTGGCCAGGGACGTTTCCACCTGCAACTCCGGCGTGGAAGTAATGTGCATGTCCAGACGCATGTTGTCCAGAAATGGATTCAGCGTGGAGATGATCGGCGCTTTTTTGCTCTGCGCCAGATAGTTGGCAAAATCAAAATGCGGATTCATGCCAAACCGGGTAATCAGAATATCTCCGGAGAGCAATGAACTTTTTGCCGACCCAGTGTAACGCAGCGTCGCATCGGCGGACGAGCTTACGCCCGGCGGATAGCGCAGCCGGACGTCACTACCTTTCGCGGTGAGATCAAAATAGATTCCATTGCGGTAAGCCAAAAATCCGCCGACATCCAACTCCCCGCCACCGGTGTGCGCCGTAAGCTTTTCAATCTGCATGCGGTCCTGCGCAAATACCAGCGAACCAGTGATGTGGCTGAGCCCATTCGGCAGATCAAGCAGCGAGGCGGACGCATCTTTCAGCTCAAGTCTTCCACTCAGTTGCGGGCGCGCTGAAGGCCCATTGACATTCACTGTAAAAGTCGCCGGACCATTCGCTACCAGGTTCGGATTAAATGCCTGCAATAGTTTCAGGTTGAACCGTCCGCGCGAACGCAGGTCAAGCATGTGTTCGCCCGTGAGTTGCACAGCGCCTTTTGCGGAGAGGTCTGTTTCTGTTCCCGTCAGGTGAAACTCATCTACCTTCAGCGATTGATTTTCCAGCCCGAAATGAATCGGGCCATCATTTTGCAGCTTCACGTTCTCAACATCGGCGGAGAGCTGAGTCACATTGCCGGTGATCACCAGGCTGCCCGGCCGCTTCATGGGTCCATGGATGTCAATTTCACCGGCAATGGATGAGTGGCCCGTGATCTGACCCTGGAAATAAGCGCGAATCAAAGGGTCAAAGTCGAGATGCGAGAACTTTAAAGCGATCTGTCCCGGCCATTGATCACGAAGGTGGACTGAACCATCCAGGTTCAACTCTGCGTTTTCAAAATTCGAGCGTCCGCGCAGCTGCACATTTTCGCCGTGTGTCTCCGCCAGAATCGTGAGGCTGCCCACCGTTTCACGGTTCAACACAATATTGCGGAGATCGATTTGGCCATTGATGACCGGCGCATCCTCAGTGCCGGAACCGGTCAGATGAAATCCAGTCTGTCCTTGAACCGAAAGGCGCGGCAGATCAAAACGCTTAAAATTCGCAAGCTCTATGTTGCCGCCGGTGAGATCGAAACGATAATTTTGATTTCCAAGATCGTAGGCCACAAACCCGGTAAACCGCGCGCCATTGTGGGCAAGCTGAATATTTTCCAGCCGCGCCTCGCTTCCGCTCAGGCGCAAGTCGCTGGAAAAAGTCTTGAAAGGTTCTCCATAGATCGTTAATTTGGCGATTTGCAGCTTGCCGCTACCCTGCAAGTTCCGCAAAGTGCCGGCGGCTTGCAGGTCGGCATTCGCAATGCCCGTGATTGCATAGCTTGTCCCGCCAAGGGCCTGCATGTCTGCCACATTTTCATTCAGGATATGTAGCGTGACATTGAGCTGGCTTGTGTTTTCGTCAAAGTCGCCCTGACGCAACGTTGTGGTCGCGGAAAATCCCAGTTGGGCCGTGCCACGACGCAGTGTTCCACGCTGAAGAGACAGCATCGAGGGTGAGTATGCGACTTCAGCAGAGAGTGCGTCCCAATGGATTCGCGCAGGCTTGGTTCGCGCGCCTTTAGGCTGGCTGGCTAGATGGAATTCCGTGTCAAATTTTTCCAGTTCAAGATGGCCGCGCGTTGAGAGCGCGTCGAGCCTGCCGAAAATTACTCCATTGAATGATGATCGCCCCTCCAGCGTGACAGGAATACGTGTTCCCGGTTCAAGTGCGTCGAGCGCCGGCTGTAATTCGCGCAAGTCAGTCGCATTGAGGGAAACATGCGCCTGCGCTTTTTCCGATCCCAAGGACCCGGTGGCGTTTACGCGAATGGCACGCGTTGCCAGAGTCAGACCGGCCACGTCGAGCGTGCGGACATCGCCATGATAGGTGGCTTGCAGTTGTGCGGTGATTGGAACTTCTTTGGGCGAAGGCGATGCAGGCGGGGAGACATCCAATTTCAATGAAGAGACTGCTCGTTCCAGAGGTCCTGTCCAGGCGGAATTGACGTCACCGGAAATGCTCCCAGCCAATTCAATCTTGTCCAACGGCATCTTAGCCGAGGAAATTGCAGCCGCAACCTTGCTGGCTTGAACGCCGGATAAATGAAGCCGCGTTGTTCCCTGTTGCGGCAACGTTTTCTTGCCTGCTGTCACAGAGGAATTCCAGTTCGAAATCTGTACGTCGCCCTGCACAGTGCCGCCGAATGCATGCGCGATCAGGCGGGAGAGAACGATTTTGTCTTGTGTTACTGAATACGGTGAGGATGCGTCAACCGAGGAGATGCGCGCCGTCGCATCATGCCATTCCAGATCGCGAACAGTGAGGTTTCCTTGCGAAGAGTAGCGATTGTTTTGATATGAGCCCTTGCCCTTCAATTCGGCCCGGCCGGCACGAAGCTGCCGCCACTTTGCCGTATTCCCTACCTGAGCCAGGTCCAGCGAAGCCTGGTATTGCAGCGTGAGTTCCGGATTGCTGTAATTGCGCAGCGTTCCACTGGCTTCAACGTTTGAGCTGCCCGCTGCGAGACGGAGCGATTTGATTTCGGTTTCGCCCGAATGCAGGGTGAAATTGGCATGCATTTCCGCCTGCATTGGCGGCGCATTTCTGTAAGCAATCGTCAGCGGCGCGAAATCAAGGTGGCCGTCATAGGCTTTCTGGCTGGGAACATAGTTCATGCCGGCGGAAATATCCTTGCCGTCAAGATCAAACGGGATCCTCTCCTGGTCGAGCATGAGCGTGCCTTGCCGCACCGCAATCTGTTTTATCGCAAGATCGAACAGGTTCTGGGTTGGTTCTCCATCGGAGGCCGCGCCCGCCTGTGGTGAAGGCTGGTTGGTGGTGCCGTCCGGATAAATCAACAAATGAAGCACAACGCGATCAATGGCCACCTTCTCGAGGGAAATCTTGCGGGTGAAGAATGAAATGATCTTTACATCGACTCCGATACGATCAGCATGGGCATAAGGGACTTCGCCTACCGCCTCACGCCCATGGATCGTCACATTGCGGGCTTCAAAATGAAGCGTGGAAAGATTCCAGGTAAATGATTCCACTTCAACCGTGCCACCCGTCATCTGCCGCAGTTCGGTGATCACTCTTTGCCGGACAGTCTCGCGGAAGGAGCCGCTGTTCAGATAGATCAAGAGGCCGGCCACGGTAACGGCCAGTGCCACACAGGTAAAGAGAATGAACCGTCTGAGTTTGCGCTTCTTCGCTGGCGTAGGGGGCGGCGCAATGTCTACATCGGTTTTGCTGCTCATGGGGTCCCAGCGTTCGTCGCGGCCGGCGGCAACATGCGCTCAATGTGGGCCTGGGCGCGCAAAGTCTTCAGCCAGTTATTCAAAAGCTCGTCAATGCGCTGCTCCGCAAGTATCTGCTCAATCTTGTCTGACACCTCTGAGAGTTGAGGCTCGGAAGCGTTGCGCTTGCGCACCTCAGGTAGAAAACGGTCTCGATAGTAGACGGCAATCGCTTCTTTATCGATGCGCACCAACCCGCGAAAGCGCAGATCGATAAAGCGAAGAATTCGGAATTGCGATGTCAGTTGTTCTTCCACGTCCTGCTGCGTCAGGCCGTAGCCGGCAAGGATGGTTTTCCAGTTTTCATTCGTCGAGACGCCAGGAATGCCTTGCCGCAGCTCTTCAATCTTTGACTTCAGCTCTTCCGGCGCAGGATCCAGCATGGCCGGATTCACAATCTGCTGGTCAAGTAGGGAGCGGTCGATCAGACGCTCCAGGACCGCCGTTCGATCAACAGAGGTCACACGTTCAATCGGTTTGGATTGCAGCAGAAATTCCACCCGCGTGGCTTGATCAAGCTCGCTTTCCAGAATCACGTGCTTGTTGACGACCGCCACCATACGATCTACCACCTGGGCCTGCGCGATTCCGGCAAGCAGCAGAACGATTACGAAATGGCGGCGCGCTCTCATCAGAAAGTCTGTCCAATATTGAAAAAGAAATTGAAATGCTTCAGCACCTGTGAAGAAGGGACTGCAGGAGCAGCAGGCGCAGAAATGGGAAATGCCGGCGGGTTGAGGTTATAACCAACATCAAAACTCACCGGGCCGATTGGGGTACGATACCGTGCACCCGCGCCCACCGCGTGCGACACATAATTGAAGTTGCAGGTTGCCGCGGCTGGATGCAAGCAGAGGCTCCGGTCAGGCTGAGAAAACTTAAGGATGCTGTTGGCCATATCGCCGGCCGTGGAAAAAACATTCCCCATATCATGAAACACTACCGCGCTTAAATTGTTGCCAACATAAGGAAGCGGCAGCGGCGGGGTACGCAATTCAAGGTTGTTCAAAAACAGTGCCTCGCCGCCCAGAGGAAAGCCGCTGGTAAGGTCACGTGGACCCGCTTGGTTGATACCGAATCCGCGATGCGACGTGCTGCCACCGGCGAAGAAGCGTTCAGGAAGCGGAGCAAAGTCAGTGGAAGCGAACGGTTCTTCCACACCTATGCGCGTGGACCGGGCAAACACCCAGCGGCGCTTATGAAATTGGTAGTAGCTGGAGTTCTGCACCACCACGCGCGTGAAGTTTGCCTGAGAACCGAATATCCCGGAGGCGACGCCCAGATCAAGCGAGTTGAATGTTCCCTTGAGCGACTCGATAGGGTTATCGCGAGTATCGCGGACGTAGCTAAAATCCGGCATGCCAACGCGCACCGCCTGTGAAAACAGCGGCACCAGGTGGGGATCGATGACCAAATTGCTCGTGCTGACGCGCCGGTAAATGAGGCGATACAGAAGCGTTGTGGCGCGGTTCATCTCATGCTTGATGGAAGCCGATCCTTCCAACCGCTTAGAGGTGAATGTGCTCACGTCATTGGTCTCCTGGTAGAAGGCCGTAAAATCGAGCGTAAGTTTTTGCGAATCGAACAGCCGTGGAGCGCCGTAGCCCACGAGCGCCAGCTTTTCCAGGTTACCGTAACGGGTCTTGAGAGTGACCGTGTGATCGCGTCCGCGAAAGTTAAGGCGCGTGACATCGAATGACACGCGGCCGCTGACGCCAGTGTTTCCCTGGGGATTAGTGGTGCCGCTGGGCTGTCCTGTCTGCACTTCGAGCCCAAGACCGTAATTAAATGTATATCGCCGCGCTTCAGAGAGCTGGAAGTTTATTTTTTTATTAGTGGCGTCGCCTTCAGGGTTCTGCACCGCCACGCCTACTTCATTGAAGATACCCATGTCGTACAAGCGGCGCTGGGAATCGAGCATCTGACTCTGGCTCAGCCGGTCGCCGGCGCCAATCTTGATTTCACGGTCCACAATAAACGGCCGCGTATAGTTCAGGCCGGAAATCAGGACCTTATCTACAAAAACCTGCGCGCCTTCATTGATGGTATACATCACGTCAATCCTATTGGGATTATCCGCTTCGGGCTGCGTGGTGTAATCGAATTTCACTTTGGGAAACCCCAGATTGTAGTATTGCTCCAGAATCGCTGACTGGTCTGTGATCACCATGGAATCAGAATAGGGTTGACCTTCTGAAGCCGTGATCAGGCCGCGAATCTGGCCCTCCGGAAGGGCCTCATTACCCTCAATCTTCAATTTTCCCACGAGCGTCTGCGGGCCTTCTACCACAACCATGTTTACGCGGATGTGGCCTTGCTTGCCATAATTATCTTGCACTTCTGGCGTGACTTTGGCCTGAAGAAAACCGTTATTGCGATAAAGGTTTTCAATTGATTGCACGTCGCGAGCCAGGATGGACTGACTGAATAAGCCGTATAGCAGTAAACCGCCGGCCGGCTGCATGACCATCTGCTCGCGCAAGTCTTCGCGTTGGAAGTAATGGTTGCCCTGTATCGCCAGCTCCACCAGCTTGTGCCGTTCGTTCCTTTCGATGTGAAAAATTATGGTGCGCCTTTCGGTAGTCGAATCCTGCGCTTGCTCATACGTAACCTTCACGTCAAAAAAGCCCTTCGATTGAAAATAGTCGCGTATGTTGCGCGCCCCTTCATTCAGCAGATCATCGTCAACCGCGCTTTCTTCAAAAACCGGGACCAATTTCTTGACCTGCCCGCGGCGCATTTTTGCGCCTTCCACTTTAACGTCCACCACCGGGCCACGGTTGATCTCAAAGGTGTAATCCAGCCGATTGGTCTCCGGGTGGTAGGTTCGCTGTGTCATGGTGACCTGGGCTTCCAGCCGGTCCTGCTTCTGGTAGAGTTTGCGCAGCCGCTGCAAGGCCCGTGTGCGGCGACCGGCGGAAACCACGTCCCCCGAATGCAGCTTGGCGATGTTTGTGATTTCTTCCGCGCTATAACCGGATGACCCTCCAACGTTGATCACTCCTACGCGCGCAAGCTTCCCCCGGTCCACCATAAACTCCACCTTGACCTGCTGATTGCGCGAATCCCACTCATAGTATGGCTTGATTGTGGCCTGGTAAAACCCATTCTCCTGCAGCGTTCGCTGCATTCCCTCGATTCCTGCGGCGATCTTTTCGTCAGTGTATTGCTCACCCAGATTGAGTTTGCTGGCATTGACCAATTGGTTGTCAGTTGGGTGGACAGGCGAACCCTCTGCCAGAATGGACCCAAAGAAATAGTTTTCGCGAGCATCGAACGCCAGAACCACTTCCCCGGCGGGATTGCGCTGGGCTTCCACCTGGATTTCCGCGAAACGGCCAGTGTTGTAAAGCGCCTGTACGGACTGCCTGATCTTGTATCGATCCAGCGGCTCATTTACCTTCTGCGGCAGTATTGTCAGCAGGCTCTCCACATCGTCGATTCCCGGACCGTTTACTTGAATCATTGCAACTTTAAGCCCCTGCAAGCTGTTGAGTCCGCTAGAGAGTTGCACCGCCGGAGACGCGCTGGCAGGAGAAGAAGCAGGCTCAGGGGCTGGCGGGACCTGCGTGTTGGGGATCGGGGTAGGAGCGCTTTGGGGCGATGGGGTGGCTTTTTGGGTGCTTTGAGGCGCAAAAGCTTCCTGCTCCTGGGCAAAGGACACGCTCAGGCAGAGCACGACCATCAGGCACACTGATCGGCAGCGCGGCAATAGAAGCCCCTTAATTGGAGGTCGCTTTGTAGAGTTCGATGGCAGCAGATTGGACCTAAGTTGCACGCAAGCTTTTCAGAGCATTGTAAGCTTGGCTGCGACGAAACGCATAAACCCCTTAACCTTCAAACACCTATAATAAATGTGGCATGAAGTTTGAGGATCGATACTCACGGCAGGTGCTTTTTCCGGGCATCGGAGCAGAAGGGCAGCACCGTCTGGCCAAAGGCCGGGTTGCGATTGTGGGCTGTGGCGCGACGGGCGCCTGCGTTTCCGGTTTGCTGGCCCGGGCCGGGGTGGGACATTTAACTATTATCGATCGGGATTACGTTGAACCAAGCAATCTCCAACGCCAATCGTTGTTTGATGAAGCCGATGCCGCTGAATCGCTACCCAAGGCAGTAGCGGCGGCGCGCAAGATCGCAGCTTTTAATTCCGAGGTTCAAGCCACTCCCGTGGTGGCTGATCTGACGCCGGAAAACATTGAGCAACTTCTTGCGAACGCCGATTTGATTCTGGACGCAACCGATAACTTTGAGACCCGCTATCTCATCAACGATTTTGCCGTAAAACATGGCAAATCCTGGATTTATGCCGCCGCCGTTGCCTCTTACGCCGTGACCATGAATGTGATCCCCGGCGAAACGGCTTGCCTGGCCTGTGTGTTCCCTGCGCCGCCGCAGGGTACAGTGGAAACGTGTGACACGGCGGGAATCCTGAACAGCGCAGTCAATTTGATTGGATCAATCGAAGCGACTGAGGCAATTAAATTTCTGGTAGGAGCAAAGGATAAGCTACGCCGCACATTGCTCTCTTTCGATGTATGGAGCAATGAGCAGGCCGAGATCGCGGCTGCTCGGCCGCGTTCCGGCTGCCAGACCTGTGACAAGCGTGAGTTTGTTCATCTGGCAGGAGAGCGCCGACCACAAATCACATTGTGCGGCAGGAACTCTGTTCAGATCCATGAACGCAACCGCCCTGTGGACTTTGCTGAGATGTCAGCCCGTCTGGGCGCGCACGGCACGGTGAAGCACAATGCATTCGTGTTGAAATTCTGGCGTGAGCCATTTGAAATGACCCTCTTTCCCGATGGCCGGGCCATCATCAAAGGGACGAACGATGCTTCCGTGGCGCGCAGCCTGTACGCCCGTTTTGTAGGTAGCTGAAATTGTGAGTAGCTGAAATCGCCGGACGAGTAAGTACTCTGGCATCCCCTCTTTACCTTTGGGTAATCCAATAATCAGGTACACGTCAGGGGTGATCTATGCCGCGCGGAATTTTGCTTATTACCGGGCTCGCAGTATTTTCAGCTGTCTTGGGACAAGGCCAAACATCCAATCCGTCCACAACAACCACGCCCGTTAACGGACCGTTTGGTGGTCCCATACTGGTCACCCCCTCCGCAGGCTTCCCAAATCCGGTTCCTACCGCCGGCATCAGTGATGCGGGCCGAGCAGGTATCAGCAACGCGACGAATGGAATTGAAACCACGAGCGTTCCTTCTAGTCCAGCGACGATTGTGAGCACACCGAGCGCTTCCCTTTCAGAATCAACAAACCTTTCCGAATCAGCAAATCAGACAGCCGTGACTGATCTGGGAAGTTCGACTTTTGTGGGTGGATCTGCCGAAGCGTCCGCGCCGGGCACGATCAGCCTGGCGGAAGTTTCAAGCCGTTACAAAGCGGAAAAAGGCACTCGGAACGCGCGAGTCCTGAGTAATGAAGACGTGCAGACGATGTTGAACAACAAGAGCGGCGTGACCATGGCAAAGAACATGCCTCCGCTGGAACAAAGCGGCCAGGGCACGGGAACTCAGAACGCAACGCAGAGCGCGCAGTCAACCCAGCAGGCGAATGCTTTGACGAGCCAGCAGGGACAAGTTGCCAACGGCCAGACCGGAACGCCGCCGCCTGCGGGTCAGTCTGCTAATAACTCCGCCAGTGCGGAAAATTCCACCACACCACAGATCAACCAGAATCAGCAATCGAACGATGCGCAAGGCAGCCGCCGTCTACCCGCGACAGCAACGTTCTTGCCGCTCTTAGGTTTGTTGGGACTGGTAAGCGGAGGAATTGGGCTCTGGTTCCGGAAGTTCCGGAGTTAAGAGAGTGCTGAAAGAGACTTGCCGGGTTCAGAAGTTAAGAAGTTGGACCTTCGGCCGCCGGTGCGGCGGAGGGAGCTGCTGCTTCTCCCGGCTTTCCGTGATTGATTACGTCCTTAAGTTCTTTGCTGGGCTTGAAATAAGGGATTTTCTTTGCCGGCACTTCCACCCGCGCGCCGGTTTTCGGGTTGCGGCCCACGCGAGGCTTGCGCTGCCGGGTGCGGAAACTGCCAAAGCCACGGATCTCAATCTTGTCGCCGGAGCGCAGAGAGCGAACCACGCTGTCAAAAATGGTTTCCACAATAATTTCGCTGTCTTTGCGTGTCAGCTCTGCCAGGCGTGAAACCTCTTCAATCAAATCGGCTTTGGTCATGGCTTTTATTCCACCTGAAATAGGCTTCGGCGTCAAGAACCGTTTTGCTTACAGCGAGATACACACTTTTGGGAGCGATTGATGTCCCAGACCGGCCCGCAACGTGAAAATCTCCTAAGTTTCAGCCCGGTTGAGGCCTAAGCGGGAACGATCACGCGCATCCCGTGCCGGATAAGCCCAATCTCCACAGGGGTTTGCCCAGCATAATCACCATCAGCGTAGAGATCCAGCTTGCGCTCAGTCTCGATCTTTATCTGACTGGCCTGAAAGTATTCCACTTGCTTGAGCCGCAGGTGTTGGCCGAAAAAAATGGTTGGCACCCAGCAAAGCAGTTTGAGTTTGTTCATTTTGCTGACCAGACAGACGTCCAGCAATCCGTCATCGAGCGTGGCCTGCGGTGTTACTTTCATCCCGCCGCCATAGCTAAGAGCATTTCCCACAGCAATAAAGAACGCGGACCGCCGGATTTCTCGTCCTTCAGCCGATATGTTCATTTCAGCAGGGCTGAACGCGATGAGAGATTGCAAGGCCGCCAAGACATATCCACCTCTGCTTTTTAGCCATGCCGGCATTCGATTAGCGCGGGCGTTGGCCTCTGCGTCCATTCCCACTCCGGTCACGCAACAAAAGAGCGTTTCATTGCTGCTGGCACGGATCACACCTAAGTCGATCTCTCTTACATTCTTTCCGTTCGAGCAAAACTGCTTCCATGATTGCAATGCGGTTTCTACACTGCGGATTCCCAACCCTTTGGCAAAATCATTGCCGCTGCCGGTGGGTACCACCAGCGTGGGAGTTTTGTAGTGATAAAGTTGAGGGAGATGGCGATGGACAGTGCCGTCGCCGCCGAAGATGAGAGCGGCAGAATAGTTTTCAGGCTGTTCCAGATGGTCCAGCATTTTTATCTCAACGCCGCTGCTTCTGAAGCGATCAACAACTTTGGGCGACACGTCCGGGTGAAGGAGCGCGGCGGCGATCATGAGGAAGAAGAGACGTTCGGGGTAGATCTTTGTGGCACAGGCACTCCTTCCTGTGGGATCTTCTGTACCCAAACCCATTTATATTGGCCGGGCCGCTTAGCGAGTCCAGCACTAATTGGATTGGCAATGATGTAATCCAGCTTGTCCTGAAACTCTCCAGCACGCATGATTCGGTCAAAGGATTCATCCTGCCAGAGCTGACCACGTCTTTTCAGCAGTTTATTTATATTGCGCGCTGAAACGCCTTTTATCCCTTTCATGATCTCAGCAAGAGAAAATGGATAACCACGCTCGTCTTCCAGAGCAGTAAACAAGAGATGAACGTGGGTTGGCATGATGACACAGGCATGAAGCTCGATTCTTCGTCCATCTTCAAAGAGACAATGCCGCAGCGCAATGAACCGAGCAATCGGAGGAAGATAGGGATACTTCCAGACACGAAAGGTCACAAAATAAGTCGCGTCGAACTCTTGGATATGTGGCAGATTTCTCCGATAAAAATGCATTGCTGAGACCTTGTCTCTTTCGATCTTCCATGGCCCAGACCTGTGTGGCACAGACACTCCTGTCTGTGCCTGCGTCCTTCTTATTTTCACTCAAGCACAGGCAAGAGTGCCTGTGCCACAAAAAACTTTAGATCGATGCTCCTTAGATGAACTTAATGCGTTTCATTTTTCTGCCTACCTTCAAAATGAATTCATCGCTTAATGGTCGATTCCAGATTAGTGCATGGTCATCAACTATTTTTTCATCGATCTTTACTGCGTTCTGCTTTCTCTTTCGTTGAGCATCGGTCGCTGAATCTGCAAGACCAGCCTTCACAATCAATTTATCCATTTTGACAATGCCCGGATACGGAGACTGATCAGCCTCCGAACCGGAACGCACCTCGGCGAAGGCAATAGTCTGGCTTTCCACATTCTCCGGCACCTCGTCCTTCTGAAACTGTTTTGCCCAGTTCTCATCCGCTGCGGCCGCAGCTTGTTCTCCATGGAAGTCCTGAACAATCCTGCGTGCCAGCGCTTTCTTCAGCTGCATCGGATGTTGCTTGCCTGAAGCCGCGTCGGCTTTCATCTGCTCAATCTCAGACACCTTAACATCTGTAAGCAGCTCGTAATATCTCCACATCAGATCGTCAGAAATCGACATTACTTTGCCGTAGATCTCCTGCGGAGGTTCGCTGATGCCGATGTAGTTGCCATAACTCTTCGACATCTTCTGTACCCCATCGGTGCCTTCAAGCAACGGCATGGTGAGAACGATTTGCGATGGCTGGCCGTAGTCGCGCTGGAGATTGCGCCCCATGAGCAGGTTGAACTTCTGGTCCGTGCCGCCAAGTTCCACGTCGGCTTCCAGCGCCACGGAATCATAGCCCTGGCAAATGCAATACATCATTTCATGCATGTGGATGGGCTTTTCTTCATGAAATCGTTTGTGAAACTCTTCGCGCTCCAGCATCTGGGACAAGGTGAACCTGGCGCACAGTCGGAGAAAATCTTCCACCGCCATTTTGGAAAACCAGCGGGAGTTGAAATCGATGACCGTCTTCTCGCGGTCAAGAATTTTGAAGACCTGTGTTTTGTAGGTCTCTGCATTGCGGTCCACATCTTCGCGCGTCAAAGGCGGCCGCGTGACGGAGCGCCCGGTCGGGTCGCCGATCATTGCCGTGAAGTCCCCGATGAGAAAGATCACCGTATGTCCCAGGTCCTGGAAGTGCTTCAGCTTGCGCATGAGCACTGTGTGGCCAACGTGCAGGTCAGGCGCCGTGGGATCAAAACCGGCTTTTACCCGCATCGGCTTGCCGGTCTTGAGAGATTGCTCAAGGCGCTCGCGCAGTTCGCGCTCATGAATGATCTCCGACGCGCCCTTCTTGATGTATGCCAGTTGTTCTTCTACAGGAGGAAAGTTTGCCATTTTTTGTGAAATCCCGAGCGTAGCGAGGGAACCCTATAGCTGAATTTGGTAATTGGGTAAATCGGTAATTTAGTAAATTCGAAAGCACACTTGGCTATTGCCAAATCGCACAGGTCGAAGTTTCTAATTTACCAAATTACTCAATTACCAAATTATAGCGATCCCTCGCTACGCTTCGGGATTTCAGAAAAGGCCCGGCGACTATCTCCTACCGTCCCGAAGACCCAAAGCCACCCGCCTTGCGGCTCGATTCATTCAGATCATCGACGACTTTGACCTCGCCTGTCAGCACTGGATAAGGAATCAGGTTGGCGATCTTATCGCCAGCGCGGATGGTCGCGGGCAAGTCACTCAGATTTTCCATCAGGACTTTGATCTCGCCGCGATAGCCCGAATCAATCACGCCGCCGGTCAGCACCAAGCGCCGCGCAGCCATGGATGATTTATCCCGAAGCAGCGCGCCCATTGGCTCACCGGTCGGAGACGTGCATTCAATAGCAATCCCGGTGGAGACGATGGCATGGCTGCGGCCTTCCAGTGTTACGGTTTCAGCGGAGTAAATGTCATAGCCCAGGTCTTCTCCCGGATGTGCAACTGTGGGCGCCTTGGCAGCGGCAGACAGCAACTTCACACTAAGCACCTACTTGCCCTCCGCACGGACTTGGCGTCGCACAACCGCTCTGCCCTGAATCTCGAATTCGCCGGAGAGCAACAGCCCAATGGCCTCTGAATACGCCGCGTGCTCCTGCTCCAGAATTCTGGCCGAGAGCGCATTTACATCATCGCCATCCAGCACAGGCACGGTCTTCTGCAAGATGATTGGGCCGTTGTCCAAATGCTCATCGACAAAATGCACGGTACAGCCGGTCACCTTCACGCCATATTCCAGCGCCTGCTTCTGCGCGTCCATGCCGGGGAACGCCGGTAACAATGACGGATGAATGTTGACGATGCGATCGGGAAAAGCCTGTATGAAGTGAGGTGAAAGCAGGCGCATATAGCCGGCCAGGCAGATCAAATCCACTTGCGCATGATGCAGCGCCGCTATAACGTCCGCGTCATGCTCCTCACGGACACGGCCTTTGGAAGCTATCAACACGGCGTTCAAACCGCGCCGCTTTGCCGACTCAAGGCCAGGAGCGTCTGCGCGATTGGAAATTACAATTGCGATTTCGGCGTGAAGCCTTCCGGCTTTTATGAAATCCGCAATGGCCTCAAAATTCGAGCCACGGCCGGAAAGCAGGATTCCCAATTTTTTCAGGGTAGCCATGTTATGCGTAGTGGACTTTGCGGTCGCCCTTGACGATCCGCCCGATGAGATAAGCTTTCTCGCCCATCTTTTCAATCATGGATTGCACACGCTTGAACTTTTTTGCCGGCACCACCAGCACCATGCCGATCCCCATGTTGAAGGTCCGCATCATGTCTTCCTGCGGCACGTTGCCAATGTGCTGCATGTGGGTAAACACCGGCAGAATAGGCCATGTGCCCATTTCCACCACCGCTCCGGTGCCTTTGGGCAGCACGCGCGGCAGATTGTCCGTAATACCGCCGCCGGTGATGTGCGCCATGGCATGCACCAGCTCAGCCGCAATCAGCTTCTTCAGCACCGGCCAGTAACTCTTGTGCGTATGCATGAGCTCGGCGCCGGCTTTGGCTTTCATTTCGTTCACGTAGGTATCGGGCGTGTATTTGGCGACATCGAAAAACAATTTGCGGGCCAGGGAGTATCCGTTGGTATGCAAGCCGTTGGAAGGCAATCCCACCAGCACGTCTCCGACTTCAACGTTCTCGCCGGTGATGATTTTACTTTTTTCCACCACACCAACAATAAAACCAGCCAGATCGTATTCGCCTTTGTGGTAGAAACCCGGCATCTCAGCCGTTTCACCACCGATCAGCGCGCAGCCGTTGTGCCGGCAGGCGTCGGCCATGCCTTCAACAATCTTTTCCGCAATCTCCGGATCAAGCGAGCCGGTGGCAAGGTAATCCATGAAGAAAAGAGGCGTTGCCCCCTGCACGGCAATGTCATTCACGCAGTGGTTTACCAGGTCGCCGCCCACGGTGTGATGCAGGTTCATCATGAAAGCGACTTTGAGCTTGGTGCCGACGCCGTCAACGCTGGAAACCAGCACGGGGTCGCGAAACTTTTTCTTGTCAATGGCGAACATGCCGCCGAAGCCGCCGATCTCGCTCACTACTCCCGGCGTGAACGTGCGATGAGCCAGGTACTTAATGCGCTGCTTGGCGCGGTCGGCGCGGTCAATGTCAACGCCGCTGTCGGCGTATGTGATCGAAGTCTTTTTCAATGCGAAAGTCCGTCAGTATTTATGTATTGCGGTACCAGAGGCGATGAAGTGCTTTATTTTAGCATTGCTGCTTCTGAAATCCCGAATCCCGCACAGCGGGGTGAGGGAGCCCTATTGCCACAGAGTTCTTGATGTCTAACAAGCTGCAACTTGCATGCGGAGAAGCAGAATATTCTTGAGGGGAAAGGGATCCCTCAGCTTCGCTTCGGGATTACAGAAGATGAGAGCTCTTTCCCCACCGAATCCAGCACGCCATTGATGAACTGCACGGACTCAGGGGCGGAAAACTTGCGCGCGATTTCCAGCGCTTCATTGATCACCACCGGGCGGGGCGTGTGATATGGGCCCAGGAACTCGGCCACGCCCGTGCGCAGGACGTTGCGGTCCACCGCTGCCATGCGCTCCATGCGCCAGTGCTGAGCGTGCTTCTGGATCAGGTCATCTATTTCCTGCTGGCGGTCAACGGCGATCTGGAAGATGTCATCGGCAAAGTTGCGCGTCTCTTCATCCACTTCTCCGCGCTCCGACCAGAAAGTCTTTTTCACGTGCTCCGGCGCTTGCTTTCCCATGTCCCACTGAAAGAGCATTTGCAGGCAGAGTTCTCGAGATTTACGTCGGGTCCCCATTTAGCGACCTTTGCTCTTCGTCTTTTTTCTAGACGTGGCTTTCGCCTTCGCACGGCTTTGCGTCTTCCGCTGCAGGCTCACCATCTCAATGGCGGAAACGGCTGCTTCAAAACCCTTGTTGCCGGCCTTCAGCCCTGCGCGATCCAGCGCTTGCTCAAGGTTCTCACAGGTCAGCACACCATAAGTGTGCGGCACGCCGGTTTCCTGTGCCGACTGCCCGATGCCCCGCGTGACTTCAGTGGAGATGTGCTCGTAATGCGTGGTTTCGCCGCGGATCAAACAACCCAGAGTGACGATGGCATCGTATTTTCCACTCTCAGCCAGCGTGCGCGCCTGCGATGGAATTTCAAATGCTCCCGGCACTCGGACGACTGTAATATCTTCTGTGCGAGCGCCGCTGCGGCGCAGCCCGTCGAGCGCGCCTTGAAGAAGTCGCTCCGTGATGAGCGAGTTCCATCGGCTCACCACCACGCCAAAGCGCATGCCGTGAGCGTTGAGTTCACCTTCAATCGCTTCCTGACTGGGACGGTTTTTCTGCCAGAAAAGGATTTTCGATCCTTTGGCGGGTTCAGCTACCAGAAACCGTGAATCCCATGCCGTCTGCTGGATTTTGTCCGCGCCCTTGACGTTTTCTTTTGCCAGCACGTCGCGAATCGAATCTAGGTCTGTAACCTCAATCCAGATATCGGCATGGATGGTTTCAAGGCCTTCAACGAACTCAACCTGCCCGAGCGGCACTTTGAACGGTGCGCCCTGGCCGCGCGCGGTCTTCCACGGAGTTCCGCGCTCGAATCCCATGGCGTCAAATAGTTTGCTGAGCGCCTTGAACTCTTTGCTGCCGGCGACGTGGCGGATTGTGGTAATGCCCTTAATCATCAATCAGTCATTCTATCCGCCCGGGGCCTGAGGGATCCTCGGGTGGTATGTATTCCTTGAGCAGCTCTTTGGCCAACTCAATATCCTGTTGCGCAACCTGAAGCCGCACGCCGCCAATGATTTCACTGGTCAGCGGATGAACGCGGTGCATGTGTTCATCGCACAGGAAACAGTCTACCCCACAGGAGTCCAGCAGGCCCTTGGCGATGTCCGCTTCATGCAGGTTATAGAAAATGGCGGCGGTGGCAAGCTTGTCCGGTTCCCAGTCTGGATGCATGGTTACTTGCCCTGGAAATTCGCGGCGCGCTTTTCAAGAAAGGCCGTGGTGCCTTCTCGCTTGTCTTCGGTGGCGCAGCACATGCCGAAGAGAGTCGCTTCAAGAAAGAGGCCCTCAGGCAACGTCATGTTCATGCCCTGGTTCACTGCTTCCATGCAGTACTGGATGGCCAGCGGAGCCATGCCGATGATCTTCTGCGCAATCTCTTCAGCGCGCGGAATGAGCCGGTCAGCCGGAACAACTTCATTCAACAGGCCGATGCGATGCGCTTCCTGTGCTGTAATCATCTCTCCGGTGAGAAGAATCTGCATGGCAAGTCCCGTGCCGACCAGTCGTGGCAGCCTCTGCGTTCCTCCATAACCGGGAATGAGGCCGAGTTTAACTTCGGGCTGGCCGAGCTTTGCGTTCTCGCTGGCCAAGCGCATAGTGCAGGCCATGGCGATCTCGCATCCGCCGCCCAGGGCGAAGCCATTGATGCAGCCGATCACCGGCTTGCCAAGGTTCTCGATCAGGTCAAGCGTGGCCTGTCCCTTGTGCGTGTATGCCTTGGCCACAACGGGATCGTTCTTCGCCAATTCGTTGATGTCGGCGCCGGCAACAAAAGCTTTCTCTCCGCTACCGGTGAGGATGACGACACGAATCTGCTTGTCATCTTTCAGATCGGTGAAGACCTGCCACAGTTCCTGCATGGTCGCCATGTTCAGGGCATTGAGCACCTTGGGACGGTCGATGGTGACGTAAGCGATAGTGTTTTTCTTTTCGAGTTTAAGGTTTTCCATGGTTATGACTCTTTGAACACACGCGCTTCGTTTCGGCCAAAAAAGAAACTGCGAGCCTGCGGCAGGAGCAACAATGCAAGCAACACCACGAAAAGGACAATAAAGACCAATTCGTCGACGTCAGGCCAGACGTGGCGCTCAACCGGATCCCATAAGAAAATAACTGCGCCGAGCAGGTCGATGATCAAGGCCAGCCACCAGCCCCACCGTTTGCCTTTCCAAAGGGCAACAGCAGTGGCGAGCACGAGCACAATCAGCCCAATCTCCAGCACCGTTCCCATGACAGGAAAATACCCAGTGCCTTTTGCGCCACGAATCAGATCGGCAAGCACCAAGACAAAAGCCACTGCGGCGATGCTCTCACCAACTGCAACGGTCGTGACCAATCCGGGGCGCGGCATGAATTAGAATTTCTGCGCTACAGGATTATTTGGATCTGCGTAATCGTAAAACCCTTTGCCTGTCTTGCGGCCGTACCAGCCGGCCATTACCAGCCGCTTGAGCAATGGCGGCGAGGCAAAGCGACGTTCGCGAAACTCGTCAAACATCACGTGGGTAATGTAATAAGTCGTGTCGAGTCCCACAAAATCCAGCAGCGTGAACGGGCCCATGGGGTAACCGCAGCCCATCTTCATGGCGTTGTCGATATCCGGAATCGAGCCCACGCCTTCTTCATAGGCACGGATCGCGTCAAGCATGTATGGCACCAGCAGCCGGTTTACGATGAAACCAGTCTTGTCACTGGTGCGGACAGGAATTTTTCCCAGGCTCTTGCCGAATTCATAGGCTGTTTCAAACGCGGCGTTGTCCGTAGCGATGGTGCGCACCACTTCCACCAGCTTCATCAGTGGGACAGGATTGAAGAAGTGCAGGCCCACAAATCGGTCAGCGCGCCTGGTGGCAGCAGCAACCTCAGTAATGGAAATAGAAGAGGTGTTGCTGGCGAAGATGGCCTCTTTTTTTACGATGGCATCGAGCTCCGCAAATGTCTTCTTCTTCACATCCACGTTCTCAATAATGGCTTCAATGATGATGTCGCAATCGGCGAGGTCCTTCTGGCTAGTCGTTCCCTTGATGCGTGCGCGGGATTCCTTGGCCTTCTCCGGAGTGATACCGGTCTTCTCCGGCTTCTCGGCAAACTTGGCCAGCGACTTTTCGATGCCGGCAAAGCCTTTATCGAGAAACTTCTGTTCCTGCTCCAGCACGGTAACGTCATAACCGGCAACAGCGCTGACCTGGGCAATGCCTGAGCCCATCAGACCGCAACCGAGAACACCAACTTTTTTAATCGTCATGATTTTCCTTTTTAACCACAGAGGACACAGAGGATCACGGAGGTCTTATCCTGAGATTCAAACCCGAAAAACTCGGCGAAGCAAACACTGCCAGAAGCAAAGAAGAAACTCCTCAGTGTTCCTCTGCGGCCTCTGTGGTAAAGATTTTTTACCGCTGCAAATTCTCCACAATCATCGCAATTCCCTGTCCGCCGCCGATGCATGCCGTCGCCAGGCCATACTGGGCTTTGCGACGCCGCAACTCGTGCAACAGCGTAATCACCAGCCGCGTGCCTGTGGCTCCCAGCGGATGACCAAGGGCAATCGCGCCGCCGTTGACGTTCACTTTGTTGCGATCAAGGCCAAGCTCTTTTTCGACGGCAAGATACTGTCCGGCAAACGCCTCGTTGACTTCGATCAGGTCAATTTCATCCAGCTTTAGCCCGGCTTTCTTGAGCGCCGCGCGCGTACTCGGCACGGGGCCGCTGCCCATGATCTTGGGATCGACGCCGGCAATACCCCAGCTCACGATGCGGCCCATGGGCTTAAGACCGCGTTTTTCAGCCTGAGCAAGAGTCATCATCACCACGGCTGCGCCGCCATCCACGATGCCGCTGGCATTGCCCGCCGTGACAGTCCCATTTTTGCCGAAAGCAGCCTTCAGTTTGGCCAGACCTTCCATCGTTGTCTCAGGACGCAGGTGGTCGTCTTTCTCAAACATCTCGCCTGTGGGTTCGCCTTTGCGGTTCTTGAGCGCCACCGGAACAATCTCTTCCGCCAGGCGGCAGGCCTTCTGCGCCGCGCCGGCTTTCTGCTGCGACTGAAGAGAAAATTCGTCCATGTGCTGGCGCGTGATGCCCTGCTGCTCGGCATAAAGTTCAGCGGTGTTCGCCATGTAAAGTCCGCAATACGTGTCCAGCAGCGCCACCATGAGCGAGTCTTCCAGTTTGCCTTCACCCAGGCCAAGGCCCCAGCGCGCGCCCCGGACCACATGAGGCGCCTGCGACATGGATTCCATTCCGCCGGCCAGCACTGTGTTGGCTTCACCCAGTTGGATCATCTGCGCGGCGTTCACCAGCGACTGCATGCCCGATCCGCAAAGGCGGTTCACGGTAAGCGCGGGCGTTTCAATGGGCAGCCCGGCCTTGAGCGCAACATGCCGCGCGCCATAGAGCGAGTCGCCTGATGTTTGTTGCGCATTGCCAAAGACGGCATGGTCAAATTCTTTGGGATCGACGCCGGAACGCCGGATTGCTTCCTGGCTGGCGACCGCGGCCAGGTCCATAGCGGTAAAGTCGCGCAATTTGCCGCAATAGCGGCCCATGGGCGTGCGCGCGCCGCTTACGATTGCAATGTCTGTAGCTTGTGCCATATGAGAAACCTACTATATGAAGAGTCTGATCGAGCAGGGCAAACTCTTAAGTTTACCATTTGGCTGTCATTGCGAGAAGAAAGACGGCTTCTAGCCAACTCGCTTTTTGCCCCTTGGCTTTTTCTTGCGCTGTCTGGCGAGTTCCTTTCTGCGTTCTTTGGCATGGATGAAAACATCATCAGGGTCGCGCAATTCCTTGTCACGCGCGTCTCTTACCTTTCCAAAACGGTACTGGTCGTCCGATTCGATGCCTTGCAAAATGCCGAGCACCTCTTCATTTATCTCCGCCTGCAGCTCTTGCGCGAACGCCTGGTGCAGCCGGGTAAATTTAGTCCTGAAGACACCGGTCTCCTGCAGTTCACGGCAGGAGTCCACAATCCGCGCGAAGGAAAAGTTCAGGCGGTACAGAATGCGATAAATCTGGGCCTTTTGGGCAGCATCAAGGGCAGCCATTGCGTCTCCATGTTCAATTTCGTTAATATGATCTATCAGTTATATGTCCGGAAGATCATAGAGCCGACACTGGAGGCATGTCCAGAGATATTGTTGTGAGATTCGGCAGGCGGGTCCGGCAAATACGAAACGCGAAGGGCCTCAGCCAAACTGTATACGCCGAGCGGGTGGGAACCGACCAGGCGACCGTTTCACGGATTGAGAATGGCAAACAGGAGCCTTGCCTGAAGTTTATTGAATTGCTGGCAATGGGCCTGAAGACGCCATTAGGAGAACTGTTTGAGGATTTATGAATAAGAAGATTTGAGAATAAAAGGGCAGCAGCAGATAAAACGGTCGACCCTCCAGAAGAATCAGGTACACTGATTCACCCGAAAAACCTGTGCAGCAGGATTGGAGCGCCCATGACCACTACGTTGCTATACCGCATCTCCGCATTCGTCCTGGTACTGTTTGCCGTCGGCCACACGCTTGGATTTTTGAAGTTCAAAGCACCTACGCCGGAGGGCGTTGCGGTGCAACAAGCCATGGACAATGTGCGCTTCAGCGTGGGTGGAAAAAGCCTTACGTACGGCGATTTCTATCGCGGCTTTGGGCTGTTCTGCACGGCCTATCTGCTGTTCTGCGCGTTTCTGGCCTGGCACCTGGGCACAATGGCGCGAAACACGCCGCAGGCGATCGGTCCGCTGGGCTGGGTCTTCTTCGGATTGCAAGTGGTAGGCATCGCGCTGAGCTGGAGATATTTTGTGCTGCCGCCTACAATATTTTCCGCTGTGCTGGCGATCCTGACCGGCTGGGCGGCGTGGCTGGTAAACGCCAAGCCGTAAAAAGCCGCTCAATAAAAAGCCGCCCCGAAGGGCGGCCCGTATCGTGCTATTAGCAGTTAGAAGCGGAAGTTAACACCGGCACGGACGACATCCAAGTTGACGTCAACGCTGTGGGTGAAAACATTGCTCGGAAATGCAATGGCGGGAGTAAAAGCCGTAAGGTTTTGGCTCAGCGTCTGATCTCCAAAACCCAGGCGCAGGTATTCTCCCTTGACCGATAAATGCTTAGCGATCTTGAACTCACTGCCGGCGCCAACGGCCCAGCCGAGCGTGCTGGCATCAAAGCTGGCGCTTTCGTGCGCGGTAGCAAACGTGTCAGTAAACAGAGCGCTGTACTTGATGTGGCTGAAGGCGGGGCCGGCCGTACCATAGAGAAAGACTTTTCCGAAGGCAACGCCAAAACGCGGGCGCAGCGTAAACAACTTGCTAGTTTCCGTGGCCTGGGTAATGGTGAAAGCCGTAGGCGAGCAGCAGGGATAGGTTACCGTGGTACTGCTGGTCTTGCTGGAACTCAAAGTGCCAAAGTCGGCCTCAATGCCAAAAACAAAGGAGTCCCACTGATGGGTGAAACCCACCTGTCCCCCGGCGGTCAAACGGTCTGGATCAAAGTGCTGCGCCGCGCTGGCAGTGGCAATGGCCGGTGTGCTCGTCGAAGCAAAATAACCGGTCGGGCTGAAAATGGGAGTGGTCTGAGGGCTGATGCGCCCGGACACCACGCCGGCATTTCCACCCACGTAAAAACCATTGAATTCCTGCGCATACGCAGAACCAAACGCAAAAAAGGCAAACACAAACACACAAGTTCCCGCTAAGAATCTGTTCAAAACACACCTCATCCTTCGTCGCTAGATTTGAGTTTTAATTTGGGGGTTCGCACCCACCTTATAGCACACTTATCTTGCTGTTTCGTGCGCGAAGGTAGTGCTACTTGAGGTGTGATCGTTACATGAGTTGATAAAAAAAGCCGCTCGGAATGAGCGGCTTAACAAAAGCAAAGAATTTATTTGAAAAAGCTGTCGGCCTGGGCCAGACGCTTGTTGACCTCGTCCCAGTTCACCACGTTCCACCAGGCTTTCAGGTAGTCGGGGCGACGGTTTTGATATTTGAGGTAGTAAGCGTGCTCCCAGACATCGTTGCCAAGAACCGGAAATTCGCCGTTGGAAATGGGATTGTCCTGGTTCGGGGTGGAAGTAATTTTGAATTCGCCGGACTTGGTTTTTACCAGCCAGGCCCAGCCGCTGCCGAACTGATTTGCTCCGGCGGCTTCAAACTTTTCTTTGAAGGCGTCAAAGCTGCCGAAGGTTTTATTGATGGCGTCGGCAACCGCGCCGGTAGGATTGCCGCCTTTTTTCGGTCCCATGATTTGCCAGAACATGGTGTGGTTCACGTGCCCGCCGCCGTTATTGCGGACCGCGCCGCGCACGTCTTCAGGCAGCGCACTCAGGTTGCGCAAAAGATCTTCAGGGCTCTTGCTTCCCAGTTCAGGATGTTTCTCAATTGCACCGTTCAGCTTGGTTACGTATGCCGCATGGTGCTTGTCATGGTGCAGATGCATGGTTTGCTCGTCAATGTGCGGCTCCAGCGCGTTGTACGCATATGGCAGCGCCGGGACCTCATGTGCGGTTACTGTTCCTTGTGCCATTTCAACCACCTTTCATTTCGTTTATAAGTACCCCGATTTTTGATGACCCATGGCTCACTTGCGATGCTGCATTGTTGCCGTGCTAAAAGGCCTTAAACGCCAGCTCCAACAGTGTCTTCTGCTCCATCTCATGCGCCGTGTGCGACCCTGTTGATGGACTCGATGACGGCGAACGTTTTACAGAGCGGAACGGCACGCCTCGGGCCAGACGCTCCAGTTGCGGCGCCAGGAAATTGAGCGCGCCCATGTTAGCTGGCTCTTCCTGCACCCACAGAAACTCGCGCGCGTTTGTGTGCTGCGCGAATGCCGCTTCCAGTTCGGCTTCAGGCAGCGGGAAAAGTTGCTCCAGAAAAATGATGGCCGTCTTTGCATCCTTGCGGCGCTTGCGCTCACGCCGCAGTTCGTGCCCGACCTTGCCGCTGCATACGATGATCCGCTCGGCGTTGGTTATTTCACTGTCCTGGATTACAGTTTGAAAATTTCCGCCGGTAAATTCGCTCAACGGACTGGCAGCGTCAGGATGCCGCAGCATGCCTTTGGGCGTAAACACGATTAACGGCTTGCGCCAGCTGCGCAACGCCTGACGCCGCAACAAATGGAAGTATTGCGCTGCGGTCGATGGCTGAGCGACCTGGATGTTGTCTTTGGCGGCGAGTTGCAGATAGCGCTCAATGCGTCCGCTGGAGTGTTCCGGCCCCTGGCCTTCATAGCCATGCGGCAGCAGCATCACCAAGCCGGAGAGCAGTCCCCATTTGTCTTCACCAGCAACAATGAACTGATCAATGATGACCTGCGCGCCATTGGCAAAGTCGCCAAACTGCGCTTCCCACAAAGTGAGCCCGTCAGGATAGTCGCGGCTGAAGCCATATTCAAAGCCCAGCACCGCGGCTTCAGAAAGAATCGAGTTGTAGGCTTCAAACCATGCCTGGTTGGGACGTATATGGCAAAGCGGGACGTATTCTTTTTCAGTTTCCGTATCGATCAGGCAAGAGTGGCGATGGTTGAAAGTTCCGCGCCGCGCATCCTGTCCGGAAAGCCGCACTGGAATACCTTCGACCAAAAGCGATCCAAAAGCCAGCGCCTCAGCCATACCGTAGTCCACCGGCAGCTTGCCCGTGCCCATTTTCTCGCGCTGCTCCAACAGCTTCTTGACCTTGGGATGAATAGCAAAACCTTCGGGATACGTCGTCAGCTTTTCAGTGATCTCTTGCAGTTTGCCGGCGTCCACCGCAGTGGCGACTTCATATTCTTTCTTGTAACGGCCACCGCGATATTTGTCCCAATAATGCGGCAGCTTGCGCAGCACGGGAGACTTCTGCATCTGCGCCGCGTGGTCGTAGGCTGCGTCCACCTTGGCGCGGAATTTCTGCGCCATCTCCGTGGTATCAATCTTGTTCTGCTCGGCATAAATCTCAAACAGCGGACGATGCGAATTAATCTTCTTGTAAAGCAGCGGCTGCGTGATGGTGGGATCGTCCACCTCGCTGTGTCCGTGGCGGCGATATCCGATGAGATCGATGACAACGTCGCTGCCGAACTGGTAGCGATACTCGGTCGCCATGCGCGCGACGCGCAGCACCGCTTCAGGATCTTCCGCATTCACGTGGAAGATGGGAATGGGCTGGCGCTTGGCCAGATCAGACGAGAAGCGCGACGTATGCAGTTCGCGTGGATTCGTGGTGAAGCCTATCAGGTTATTTATGATCACCTGGATCGCTCCGCCCACGGAATAGCCTTTCAGTCCGGCAAAGTTCAGCGTTTCCGCCCAGATGCCCTGTCCGGCAAAAGCAGCGTCACCATGCATGATGATGGGAACAATTTCCTTCACGCCGTTTTCGCCAACATGTTTTTGCTTGGCCAGCGTGCGTCCCAGGGCAACGGGATCAACCGCCTCAAGATGGCTGGGATTGGAAACCAGGTGCATGCGAATCACTTTGCCTTTGCGCGTGTGGAATTCGCCGGTCGCGCCCTGGTGATATTTCACGTCGCCACCGCCTAGCACGCTGCGGGGATCAACATCTTCAAATCCGGCAAAAATATTGTCTGCCGGAATGCCAACGGTCAAGGTCATCACCGTAAGGCGTCCGCGGTGGCTCATGGCCATAACAGTGGTCGTGGCGCCAAGTTCTGATGCGGTTTCCAGGACCATGTCCAAGAGAGGAATCTGCGCCGTTGCGCCTTCACCGGAATAACGCTTGGTTCCCAGGTAACGGGTCTGCAAGATCTGCTCGAAGAGATCCGCCTGGAGCAGGCGCTCGGCCAGCCAGCGACGGTCTACCTTTTGCGTACCGGGATTTTCCATCCGCTTCTGGATCCATTCGCGGCGATCGCGCTGCGGCAGATGCATGAACTCCGCGCCGATGGTCCCGCAATAAATCCGCCGGGCCTCTTCCACACCCTCGCCGTCGGAGGGCAGATCGGGATAGCCTCCGCCAATTGGACCGCCAAACGGATTCAGGTTGGCGTCGAGGTAGCCCCAGCGGCGGAAGGTGTCAAACACCTGCTCACGAGCCTGATCAGACCCGAGGGAAATTTCACTTGTCGATAACTGTGCGCTTTTGCTGCTCATCTCGTGTGTGTTCCAGACTGAAAGGGAACTGCTCCAGCGGGTAGTTCCTGAGGAGTCCTAACCTTTGAGGATAACACTTTGCGCGGAGGAAATTTAAGTGCCTGGCCCACAGTGGAGTTTCTATGTTCACCAACATTTGTTGCGCCAGAACCAGACAGCAACTCTGCTTAGGTTGCCCAATTTTTACCGTTAAATTTTGTTTAGCCTCTCTGAGGCGCGTTCAGCCGTGAGTCGTGCCACTTACATCTAATTCTCTAAACAGCACTATGCACGGGGACAAGGAGGAAACAGGTTTCATGCGCCTATTTTCAGGACTTTTAATTTCAACTCTGGCTCTGGGGACAATCGTGACGACCGGATGCGCGGAACACCGGTATCGAGGAAATGACCCTTATTACGGCTCCGGAGGCTACTACGGATACAACGACCCGTATTATCGCCAATGGCTGGCTGAGCGGCGCTATAACTATGTCGAGTACAACCGGCTGAACCGTGAGCGCCAGCGGGAATATTGGGAATGGAGACGCCAGAATGAAGCGCGTTTCCGCAACGATCCGCGCTTCCGCGATCATGCAGTCAGGAACGACCATGACGCTGATGACCGGCGCAGAAATGACCACGATGCTGATGACCGGCGGTGGAATGGCGGCAGGCAGGTGGCTCGGGAGCGAGATGGAGACCGCGATCGCCACAAGGCAGACAGGAATCGCCACGATGTGCGGAAAGATCGCGACAAAGACCGCGATCACGATCACGACCGGGATCACGACCGACGCTAACTAGCCTAGAAAATAAGACGATAGGGGCGGGCGTTCCTTTGATATAAGGGCGACCGCTCTCTTCGTTTCTCGCCAAAAAAACAAGCGTCCCGCGACGAATCGCAGGACGCCCGGCAGCCCTCCCCCAGAACTGCCTTACCACCGAGGGAAAGTCTAGAACCACCCTGTCCCTTCGTCCACGTCACTTTGGTAACTTTGGCTGCGCTGACTATATCTCTTTGCTCCACAGTTATTTAGGTGATTTTCGCAACCTAAATGGAGCAGCTTCATCTAATACATTTGCTAGGATAGAAGGTCGCAAAGCCGGTTTCTGGGCGTGACAAATTTTTAATCGAAGGTAGGCACTTCATGGAGAGCGTGGGAATTCTTGAAATTACAGATGGCAATTTTGACCAGGAGGTGCTCAAGAGCGATCAACCAGTGATGATCGATTTTTGGGCAGCCTGGTGTGGCCCTTGCAAAATGCTGGCGCCCGTGGTGGACGAAGTGGCAGCCGCATATCAGGGCAAAGTAAAGGTGGGCAAAATGGATGTGGACAGCAGCCCGGCAACTCCGCAGCGTTACGGGGTGCGCGGCATTCCCACGCTGCTCATCTTCAAGAGTGGCCAGGTGCAGGAGCAGATAGTGGGCTATGTGAGCCGCGACGTGATTGAAAAAGCCCTGAAAAAGCACGTCAGCTAATTTCATTTCCCAGTCATTAGCCAAGCCCGGTCCAGCCGGGCTTTGTTTTTCTGCCCTGCGTTTTTGAAGCTGGTTTTTTTTAGACCATTTTTTCTGACTTTTTGGACCGTCTTTTCTGACTAAAGATCGTAGAAACCAAGTAGAATCTCGCCCAAGCTGCTGCTGATTAGGGTATTGCGTTTAACTCATCTCTTATGGCGACTCTCTTTGCGATCTCTGACTTTTACCGTCTCGCTTTCCCCGGGTTATTGCTTGTTTTTTACCTAGTCTGCTGGCTGGCGGTGGGGCGCGATCCCAAGATCGGAAATGTGGCTCCCCGCTATGAGCCGCCGGCGGGAATTTCTCCCGGCGTAGCGCGCTATGTCCTTACCGGCGGCAGTGACGGCACAACGCTGGCAGCGGTGCTGGCCGGACTTGCGGCCAAAGGCGTCGTCGCAATCCAGCCGCAGGCCGGGTCCTATGCTGTCTCTCTGCTCAATTCTTCGGGCATCCTGCTGCCGGATGAAGCTTCTTTGATAAAAACTCTCTTCAACGCCGTCTCCATAGTGCAGCCGTATGCTGATTCCAACACTGCGATTCTTGGCGCGGCGTCATTGCCTGCTTCGAGCCAGCAAAATTCAAGCAGTCAGGCGAGCAGTATTTCGCGCAGTCCTGTGGCCGCATCAATGCGGGGCACCAGCGCTGTGAGTACCGGTTCCGGCGCGGCTGTTGGGCGATCGCTCTCACCGGAGAGCCAGGTGGTCATCGATCCATTGGCTGGGCCGACCCTTAAGGGCTATATTGACGCCCTGCAGGAAACCTACAGCAAAAATCTCCAAGGCGTTTACTTCCGCCAGAACTTCCGATATGCCGGCATTGGCGCGGTTGCCACACTCGCATGGGCCCTGTACACGGCGGCGACCCTGGAAGCATCTTCCTCAATGTTTATAACCTTCTGGCTGTTCATGTTCACGTCGATTGCCAGCATGGTGATTGGTGGAATATGGACTTCAAAGCCAACGCGTCCCTCGATGAGGCAACGTGTAACGCGCTTTATTGTTCCCGTGCTTTTCTTTGGCCTGCCCGGAGCAGTGATTTATTTTGGCGCCTTGCCGCAATCCCACGGTTTTGTGCTGGCGCTATTGCTCTCCGTAGTGCTTAACAGCATCTTTTTTGTGATCATGCGCGCTCCCACGCCGCGAGGTCTTCTGATATTGCAGCAGCTTGCCGGGTTCCGCGAATTTCTTATGCGCGTGGAGCAGGACCCGCTGGACCGGGTAAACACTCCGGAGCAGCGCGCGGAGCTGATGAACCGCTTCCTCCCTTATGCTATTGCGTTGAATGTGCGTGAGGGCTGGGGCGACAAAATGGCATCGGCTTTTTCTGACGCCATTGTGGAGCGATAGAGCCTTTCTGAGTTGCTGTATCCACTACACACATCGCGGTCAGCGATTCCATCTCGCCCCCGCGACCCGCTATCCTGAGGCAAGCCATGTGAACTGCAAAGATTTTCGACACGGTTTTCGCGAAGCCGAAGGATCGGCTCCGCTGGACCGTAGGGCTATCCAAGACTGCTTGGATTTATCGGCTGCCCTGAAGAGCAGCAGAGCAGATCCTTCGCCTCGCATCCGAAGCATGGAAAAGGGGCAGAGCATCGGTGCTTGGCTTGATTTCATAACAACGACGGCTCCTAACGAGTGCCGAGTAAACTTGAGTTGACGAAAACCAAGACTCGGAACGAAAGGAGCCGCCAATGAAGATTATAGGCTGTGATTTTCATCCGAGTTTCCAGCAAATTGCCA